>JACZXC010000001.1 GCA_022571825.1 Myxococcales bacterium
GGGCGCCGAGGCTCTCATTGCCCGCTCCGTTTTCGCCGTGGCACGTCTGGCAGAGCAGGAAGTATTCTTGGCCTTTTTCTGCCTTGCCCTGGGCCAGGGTGGGGCCGGCGAAAAGCAGCCCGACGATGCTCAGTATCCAGTATTTCCGCGTCATGTATTTCCAGTCAGAGAGTGAACAGGAAGGCGAGAATCAAGGTGCTCATCGGGCGAGTACCCGGCAGCCCTAATACGTTACATTAAAAGGGCCAGGATCTCAATGCCGTACGGCCCTTGGTGTAGGTCTATAGTACGTTACAGGCGAGCAATGACTATTGGATAAGGGTATTTTGGTTCATCCATTCAAATCTCTTGCAGCGTTTTTATTTCTTTCAGGAGGAAGTCGGCCATGGTTTGGCAGGCCGAGGTGAGGGTCTTGCGGAAGTTTTTGTTCTGGCTCTGGAAATGCCCGGTGACGACCTTGACGATGTGGCAGGGGACGCCGTGGGTGGCGGCAACGTAGGCGATGGCATAGCCGCTCATGTCGCTGATGTCGGCGATGCGTTGCCAGTAGCTGCGTTCTTCCTGGCCCTGCACGGTGTGGTCTTGCGTGACGAGGGTCACCGGAGGCAGGTCGTGGAACGGTACGTCGAGGGGCATGCGCGGGTAGGTGGGGGTGGCCAGTTCGACGCGGTCGCCTTCGAAGACTTGCGAGGCGGCCACCAGCATACCGCTTTTCAGGTCTTCCAGCAACGCCGTGCAGGTGCCCACGTGCAGCAGGCGCGTGAGCCGGTAGTTTTGCAGCAGCCGCTCGGTACGGAGCGTCGCTTTGATCTTGCCTACGCCCGTCAGCGAGACGAGCAGCTGGTCGTCGACCAGCGTTTCGCCATCGGAGAGGCCGCTGAAACGACCGCGCTGGTAGCGGCTCAGGAAAGGATTCGCCTCCTCTTCCGTTGCAAACACGATACCGATCATCGAACCCAAAGGCTGTTGGCAGGTACACGGGGGCGAGGCATCCTGGCAGGCCAGGGGCAGAGAGTGTACTCCGTATAAAAAGGAATCGTACGCAGTACAAAATAGACACTACCCCAAGATAGCTTCAACGCCTTAACATCGCACTAAACCAAGTTCCTTATATTTAAACGATCTGTCAACGAAAAGCATCCGCCGTATGAAAATAACGGAACTCTTGGACCGCGCGACCGAGCCGCTGATTTCCTACGAGATTATTCCGCCCAAACGAGGCAGCTCCGCCGGGCAGATCATGGCCGTGGTGGAAGAACTCATGGCCTTCGAGCCTCCCTTTATCGACGTCACCAGCCACTCGGCCGAGGCGCACTACGAAGAGCGGCCCGACGGCACCTGGCGCCGGCACGTCAAACGCAAACGCCCCGGCACCATCGGCATCTGTGCGGCCATCAAGGGCCGTTTCGGCATCGAGACGGTGCCGCACCTGCTCTGCCACGGCTTCACGCGCGGCGAGACCGAGGATGCCCTCATCGAATTGAACTACCTGGGCATCAACAATGTGATGGCGCTTCACGGCGACGACACCGGCTTCCAGAAAACCCTCCCGCCCGGCAAGACCGTCAACGAGTCCGCCATCGATCTCGTCACACAGATCGACGACATGAACCGGGGCCATTACCTCGAAGACCTCATCGACCCCGACCCGACGGACTTCTGCGTCGGTGTGGCCGGCTATCCCGAAAAGCATTATCAAGCGCCTAACCTGACGTGGGACATCCTCTACCTCAAGCGCAAGCTCGACGCCGGCGCCCATTATATTACCACGCAGATGTTCTTCAACAACAAACACTACTTCGACTTTGTCGATCGATGTCAAGAGGTGGGCATTGAGGCGCCCATCATTCCCGGGCTCAAAATCCTGACCACGAAACGGCAGCTGCAAGTGCTGCCGAGCCGGTTTCACGTAGAGATTCCCGAAGCGCTGGCAGCCGAGGTCGAAGCGGCCAAGCCGGAGCACGCGGTCGACATCGGCGTGGAGTGGGCGCGGGCGCAATCTGAGGAATTGATGGCGGCCGGCGTGCCGTGCATTCACTTTTACATCATGCAGCGGGCCGAGGTGGTCCGGCGGGTCATCGAGCCGCTCCGTAAAATGGCTTGAGTGGGGAAGGGGGAAGAGCCAACGGGGAAGAGGGGATTCTAATGGTCAATGGATAATGGTTAATGGTGAAGGAGTCTCCCCATTAACCATTGATCATTGACCATTATCCATTAGAATCCCCTCTTCCCTACGGGCCCTTCCCCCTTCCCTTACCAAGAAGCCCCGGCCTTGAGGCGACCGGGGTTTTCCATAGGGCTCAGTGATGTATGTTCTTCTTTGTACTTCGCATCTTGTCCTTGTAACGGATGATCTGTTTGCGGAGGCGCTCGACGCACCGGTCGATGGCTTCTTCGTAGGTCTTGGCTACGTCCTGGGCGCTCAAGCGTTGGCGATAGACGTGCAGGGTGATCTCCGCCGTTTTGGTCAGCGAATTATGGTCTTAGCATGTTTTGGTTAAGATAGCGGATGTCGGCTTGCAGATGTCGGATAGCGGATGTTCTCTTGAGCGTACTCATTATGAGCCCGGGATAATTTTCATCAGTCGTCTGCTATCGGCCATCCGCCCTCCCCTCCGTAGATCAAGAACCCAAACACCTATCCAGATAGCGATCTTCGAGGCGGCGCATCGTGTTTTGCTCGGCGGGGGTGGCGTCGTGGTAGCCCATCAGGTGCAGCAGGCCGTGGACGACGTAGCGGCGCGCCTCGTCCTCGAACGAGCCGGCGAAAGCCTCGTGCCGCTCGGCGGCGGTGTCGAGATCGACGTAGATCTCCCCGTCGATGGCGTCATCGACGGCCTCACCGAGCGGGAAGGAGAGCACGTCGGTCAGGTAGTCGTGGGCCAGGTAGGCTCGGTTGAGATCCAGCACCGTCTCGTGGTCGGCCAGGATGATACCCAGGTAGTGCACGGTCCGGGCTTCGGCCTCCACCACACACAGGATCAGGCGCCGGAGCGTGGCCTCGTCGAGGCGCAACGTCGGATGCGTGTGGGCGATGAGGAGGTTCGCGTCTGCTTCCGGGTTCACCTCGTAAAACGCTACGGCTCTGTGAGGGGTTGTCATCGGATGGATAGGGTGCGTAAAACGTGAAACGTGAGGGTGCCCCTAGATCAAGGCGTCGGAAGTCTTTCGAGGGTTTGCAGGCCGTGAAACGTGAAACGTGAGGGATCATCGCTGAAACGTTTCTAAAGGCACCCTCACGTTTCACGTTCCACGTTTCACTCACCCGAAATCGTTAAAGAGCGTTTCGGTCATCGAGAGGGCGACGGTGCTCATGATCAGCTCCGGGGGGAGTTTCGTAAAGTCGGTCGAGAGCAGGCGCTGGTCGAAATTGGCGTAGAGCGAGCAGCCGGCTTCTCGCTCGACGACGAGGCCGTTGGTGACCCCGGCGCGCCGGGCGAAGAAGATCACCTCGCCGAGTTCCTGGCTGGCGATGAACCCCGTACAGCCTTGCAGTTGGAGCAGCGAACACGGGGCCATGATCGATACCAGGTTGCCCGGCATCTCATCGGCGACGGTCTCAGGCAGGGTCAGGCCGCGCGTAATTTCCAGCGTGATGCGGCGCCCGCTGGTTTCATCATGCAGTTTGAAGCGAAAGACCGAGCCTTCTTGCTTGGGAGGCACTCCCAGCACCTCAGCAATGCGGTCGATGTCAGCGTCGGAGAACGTAGAATCCATCGTGCAGCCAGCCAGCTATAGCTCTATTCATGGAGAAACGCATGCACCCCTTTCAGGCGGGCTGCGTACCGATCCAGCCCATCCCGAAGCAGGCGCGGGATGGGCTGGCAAGATAGGTGCTGCGTCGTCGAAAAACAACGCGTCTGGATGCCTGGGCGGCTAGAATGGGGTGAACAGAGGGTGCTCCGGGGCTTCGGTGGGCTCGCTGAGGGGGGGCGATACGGCTGCGTTGGCGAGCGCTTGCGGTCCGTGCGTCTCGTATTCCATGAAACTCACGTTAATGGCGTGGGGGCCTTTGGGCCCGTCATGGAGTTGATACTCGACAACCTGCCCGGTACGCAACGTTTTAAACCGCTGGTCCGTCTCGATCTGGGAATAGTGGACGAAGATGTCCTGGCCGCCCTGGGGATTGACGATAAAACCATACCCTTTCTTCGCGTCGAACCACTTCACCACACTGCGTTGCGTAATCATGGAATGCCTCCTACCTCAGTAGTTGGTCTAGGGGGTGACGGTCACGCGTTCGGCCTGCAAACGCGTATCAGGTGGGGTGGGTGAGAAAAACACGGTTTCCCGCTATCGACGCGGCCAGGGAAATCATGCCGTACAAAGGTGACGGTTTGGTAACAAATTCGTTAATTGGTCAATATAGAACGGACCTGACATCGTGTCAACCATCTTCTTTAAGCAAAACACGCAGGAATTATTGCAATAAATAGCTACCCTGCGGCGCCTCTATCCGCCCTGCGGCGCGGTGATCGCCGTCGAATCGGGCGTATCTTCCTGGAATCCTTCGAACTCCCTACGCAGCTCTTCGGGTGTTTGCTGGGTCGAATCGCCGAGCATTTCAGAGAGGCGATTTTCGAAGGCCGCCGCCGCCTCGAAGTCCCGCGCGTCGAGATATGTAAAGCGAATCATCTGCACAAAATCCGTGATATAGTCCTCTTCAGATTGGGAACGGGCGTGGTCGAGCCGGTGCAGCACCAGCGACTCGGCGCGCTTCATCGTGTCGACGACGCGGTCTTTGGCGCCGGCGGTTTGATAGGCGCGGGCCATGAACAGAAAGGAACGCTCGTCGCCGGGGATGGTCTCGAAGGGCACGTTGTCCATCAGCGAGTCGAGCAGGGCGATGGCCTCGTCGGTTTGGCCGAGTTCGCTGAGCCGGATGGCCGTCTGCGCGAAGATGTTGCGGTAGTTGTCCACCATGCGCCGGATGTTTTCGTCATAGTAGACGTCGGGGTTGTCGAGGTTGGTGAACTTGAAGCGCTTCAGGCGTTCCGGCGTCAGCGAAGGCACCACGCGGCCCAGCGGCTCGTCGTGTTTGATAGGCACCACGCGGAAGGCCTGGCCTTCGAGCTGAAAATAGTTCTGCAAGTCGAGTTGGCCGTCGGGGCTGACCGTGACGGCAAAGTAGATAGGCCGGGTCCACCCTTGCTCGGCGTTGGTCTGCAGGATGTCGAGCGCGGCGGCGATTGTCTGGTTCTCGGCGACGGAAAGCTCGGAATCCTGGTCGCCCAGGTGCTGGACGCGGCGGGTGCGCACGTACTGACCGTGGGCACCCATCCCGACAAGTTGGCCATCCTCGAGCGCCGCGGAATCGAGACGGTTCTGACCTCGGACTGGGTTCCCGAGCCAACCCCCCTCGTGGTCGAGGCCACGGGCTCCGCTGAGGGCTTCGAGCGCGCCCTCGCCGCGACCAAATCCCGCGGCATTCTGGTGCTGAAGAGCACATCGGCGGAGCGGCGCAATATCAACCTGGCGCCCATTGTGATCAACGAGATCCAGATCGTGGGCTCGCGATGCGGGCCCTTTCCGCCCGCCCTGAGCGCCATGGAGGCCGACACCATCGACGTTCGGTCGCTGATCTCCCAGCGGGTTCCGCTCCGCGACGGCAACGAGGCCCTCCGGCGCGCCGCCGATCCGAGTCAGCTGAAGGTCCTGATCGAGCCCTAGCTTGAATCGATGCGGGCGGCCAGCAGGCGCTTGAGGCGTCCGGGTGAACGCCGAAGGTGCACGGTCTTGCCACCGTGGACGAACACGAGTCCCGGCTTCGCTCCCTTTGGCTTCTTCACGTTCTTGATGGGAACCACATGAACGTCGGCACGGGTGGCGGCGCGAAGCTTCGAGAAATTCACCGCGAGCTCGCAAGCATCGAGGACCGCTTCTGACGGCGGGTCCGCCCGTCCCTCGGTGCGCAGCACCACGTGGCTTCCCGGTGCACCGTCGAGGTGGAAGAACAAGTCGTTGCCCCGGGCGAGTCGGATACTGAGGTGGTCGTTGCCTGCGTCGCTTCGACCGACCCAGATCTCGAGACCGACCTCGGTGCGATAGCGGCGCGGAAGCAGCCGCGCCGGAAGCTCGTCTCGGGCCGCCTTCCCCCGTCGCCGGGTTGGCGGTCGGTTCGCTGGTTCGGGCGCGTACCGTGTCAGCAACGCGCGGATCGCCGACCGCGCGGCGAACGCTTCCAGAGCGTGCAGGGCCCCCGCATCCGGAGAGTCGTCGAGGGATTCGAACTCCCGCTGACTCTCGTCGAGATCCCGGTGCGCGGCCAGCGCCGAATCGTGCTGCTCACCCGACTTCGACAGCGTGCGAACCGCCCTTCGGAAGCGCTTGAAGATGTGGGACAGGTTCTCCGATGGAGTCTTGGTCGCATCGAGGGGAATCGAGACCTCTTTGCCGGTCTCGTAATCACGCGCCAGGGCGAACTCCTGGCCCTTCCGCACCTGGGAAAGCACGCCTTTCAATAGCTCCCCTTGGCGCTCGAGATTCATGTCGCAACCTGCCGCTTCGATCTCTCGATCCAGCTTTTCGAGCTTGCGGTCGAGATTCTTTCGCCGCTTTCGAAACGCTCGAGCGAGTCGGCGACGGAGCGCCTCCAACTCTCCTCGGGACTCGTCTTCCGCGTAGAAGGCCTCGATGGCTTCCAGGTAATGAGCGTCGGGCTCGGTGGAGAAGCGATCCTTTCCCGGCGGGGGAGGTGCCGAGGCGGGCGCGCGCCAGGGACGTCCAATCGCGAGTTCCGGACGCGTTTGGGCCAGCGGTCGCAGGGTCGAAAGAATGCACCCACTCTTGTCGAGCAGGATCACGTTGCTTCGCTGCCCGAAGATCGCGAGCAGAAGATCCAGCTCGCCATCAGCCGCGCCCAGAGCCAGGGCGAGCTGACGGTCCTCACCCACCAGGCGCACATCCGAGACGCGAGCACCCACCCCGTGGGCCCTCAGATACTGAACGAGGGGACCCGGTGCCGGGAGACCGCGGGGCACGCGCTCACATACCGATACCCGCGCCGACCCCGACCGACAGGAGAAGCGAAGGTGATGGCGCCGCCCGTTGCCCGCCGAAGAGGCGCCGCCGTAGAGGGTCAGCACCAGCGAGTCGACGGCGGGTTGCGCGACGGCCTGAAGTCGATGCCCGCGGATCCGCGCATCGAGCAGGAAAACGGCGCGTCTCAACTCCGCGAGACTCAACACCCCGACCGCTACCTCTGGCAGGCGGAACAGTAGTGGCTGCTGCGCTGGGCGACCCGCACGCGGCGAATACGTCCGCCACAGGCGCACGACTCGCCATCGCGCGCGTACACCCGACGCTCGAGCTGAAAACGCCCGTCGGTTCCGTCGGGTGCAATGTAGTCGTTGATGCTGGCGCCCCCCAGCTCGATCGACCGGCGCATCACGAGGCCAATGGCCTCGACGAGCCCTGCGCACTCACGGCGAGTCACACGCCCGGCGGGGCGGGCCGGGCGAACGCCGGCGAGAAAAAGGGCCTCGTCGGCATAAATATTCCCGACGCCGGCGATCACCGACTGGTCTAGAAGCACCGCCTTGATCGGCGCGGTGCGTCGGCGGGTCGCGGCGAACAGGGCGGGACCCGTCACCTCCAGTGCGTCCGGACCGAGCCGGTCCAGACGCGGGTGGCTCCCCCCCTTCGGAAGCAACAGCACCTTGCCGAACTTCCGAACGTCGCGGAAGTACACCTCGGGCCCCCCGTCCTCGAATCCGAATTGCAGATGAGTATGAGCGTCGGGCCGGAAGTGAGTCTGGGCACCGCGCGTCAGCGAGGCGCGGCCGCCGGAGAGCAAGCGCGCGCTCGTGGCCGCGCTCGAAAAGAGCTGACCGGTCATTCCCAGGTGGAGGACCAGACAAGCGCCGTCGTCGAGCTGCGTCAGGAGGTACTTCCCCCGGCGGCTCAGCGCCTCGGGGGTTCTCCCCACCAGGCCCCGCCGCAGCCGACCCGGCGGAGTCAGAAAAAAGGCGCTGGGACGAGTGGTGCGGAGCGAGCAGATACGCCGCCCAATCAACAGGGGCGCGATCTGTCGCCTGGTCACTTCGACCTCGGGGAGCTCCGGCACGGGATCCTCCCATGGACCCGCCGGAGGCTTAGCCCGGGCGGCCAGACGATGCACAAAGCAGAGAGATCCCCCAGGGGGTCCTTCAGGGGCGTGCGCGACCCGCCGATACCAGATCGTTCGGACCCACCCAAGCCCGCCACGGGAGTCGCGATGCCCGCGCCCGAAAACCGCTACTCGATGTTTTCGCACTCCCTGGACCGGATCGCGTCCACGGCCTATTTCCTGGGGGCAATCGTTCCCCTGATCGCACTGGCCTTCGTGGTCGAGCGCTACGTGCTTCCGAACATCGATGAGTCTCGCATCATCATGGGCATCATCGCCCTGGTGGTGTCGATCGCCGTTCTCTCCCTGGGCTCGTTCCTTGCGCTGCGACAATCCACCCGGAAATCCCAGCGCCAGATGGAGACGGACAACGCGCGACTCCAGTCGTTACTGAAAGCGTCGAGCAGCCTCTCCTCGGCGACGGACGACAGCGACGCGACGGCTGCCACCGCTCGCTGCGCCTTCTCCCTCATCGGCGAGGGCGGAGCCTTCGTGATGATTCGGGGCGGCTCCGAGCCGTCTCTTCAACTCGCGCACCTCGCAGGCGATGAGCCGGAGAAGCTGTTCGAGGATCTCGAGGAACCGCTCCGCGAGCTCGCCGATCTCGTGCTGCGCCAGGAGCGACCCGCGATTCGAGGCATTGCGGAGGAGGCGGAGAAGCTGTCTGCCGTCGCGGTGCCGATCCCCGGCGAGTTTGAGCCCCTCGGGGTGCTGGTGGTCGCTCGACGGGCCGCGTCGGACGAATTCGAGTCGGCCCAGGTCGACTCGCTCACGACACTTGCCGGCCTTGCGTCTGTGGCCTTGCGCCACCTGGATCTCCAGGACTGCCAACGCAACTTCTTTACCCACGTTACCGACATCCTGGTGTCGACCCTGGATCAACACCTCGGCTTCCACAGTGGGCACGCCAACCGGGTCGCCCGTCTCGCCAACCGCATCGGCCGGGAGCTGGGGCTCGAGGAGCGGCGACTGGAGCGGCTGCACTTCGCCTCGCTGCTCCACGACGTGGGCATGCTCAAGCTCGGCCCGTCGCACCACAAGAACCCGAAGGCATGCCAGAAACACGCGGAGCTGGGCTTTCGCATGTTGAACCGCATCCGCCTGTGGCGGGACATCGCGCCCTTCGTGCACCACCATCACGAGTGGTACGACGGATCGGGCTACCCGATGGGGATCAAAGGCGAGGCGATTCCCCTCGAGTCGCGAATCATCGGATTCTGCGACGCGTTCGATAGCATGGCCAGTCCCTCGAGCTACAAGCAGCCGCTGTCCTGGGATGAGGCCCTTCGCGAGGTCGACGACTGCACCGGCACGCAGTTCGATCCAGACGTCACCCGCGCCTTCAAGGTTCTGGTCGACCACGGCGCCATCGATCCCAGCTTCCTGTCCTAGCGGACACGGGATCGTATCCGCCCTACCCGCTGGGTCAGGCGAGGGTCAGACCCAGGATCAGGGCCACACCGTCGATCTGGAGCTCGTGAATGTGAGCGCCGTCGACGGGGGTCGCGTCGAGGGTCACTCTGACCGCCAGGGTCTCCCGACCCAGCTCATCGACTCGCGGTCGCACCGCATCCAGAAGTTCGCTTCCCCCTGCCAGGGTGAGATGGATGCGACCCGTGTATTCCAGGTCGAGCTCCTTGCGGAAGGTTTGGACCCGGTTCAGCACCTCGCGAAACCGGCCCTCCTCGACGAGTTCGGGGGTGAGCGACGTGCCCAGGACGACGACCCCCACGTTTCCGGCGGCGGCGGAGAATCCGGACCGCGCTTCCATCGAGACGGTGATCTCGTCGCGCCCGAGGGAAATAGAGTCACCGCCCTCCAGCGGAACCTCGACCCGACCCTCCGCAGCAAGCTGGCGCAGCAGCTGGGCACCGTCGACTTCGGATAGCGCCGCCTTGAGAGCCGGTATCCTGCGACCGATCTTCGGACCCAGAGCGCGGAAGTTGGGTTGCACTCGGTAGGTCACATAGTCGTCGGCGTTCGGCACGAAGTGAACAGCGTGAACGTTCAGCTCGTCGCGCACCAGATCGACGTGGTCCCGCAGCTCCGCCTCGAGGTCGGGTTCGGCCAGAACGATCTCCGCCACCCGCAGGGGCTGCCGAACCCGGAGCTTCTCCGCCGTTCGCACCTGGAGTCCCAATGACACGAGTTCGCGAACGGCCTCCATCGTACGCGACAAGTCGCGGTCGATCAGGGATCGGTCGAGCTGCGGGTAGTCACAGAGGTGCACGCTCTCTTCGTCGGAATCCGGGAACGGCCGCCGTACCAGATTCTGCCAGGCCTCCTCGGTAGCGAAGGGCAGGAAGGGTGCGAGCAGCTTCGTCGCGGCCACCAGACATTCGTACAGGGTCCAGTGGGCTGCGAGCTTGTCGGAGCCGAGCCCGGGAGCCCAGAAGCGGTCGCGGTTGCGACGGACGTACCAGTTGGAAAGCGCGTCGACGAACCGGGTGAGTCGCACCGTCGCCTCATAGAGGCGATAGTCGTTCATGTGCTCGATGACCTGTTCGTTGGTGAGGGCGAGCTCCGAGAGAATCCAGCGATCGATTCGCGAGCGTTCGCCCGGTTCGGGCCGCGCATTTCGGCAGGCCTCGTCGGACGGATCGAAGCCGTCGACGTTCGCGTAGATCGTGAAGAACGCGTAGACGTTGCGGAGCTTCAGCGGAAGCTCCCGCTGAAGGGCGCGAACTCCGCCCAGGGAGTGACGGGTGGGATTCCAGGGGGGGTTCGACGCGTAGAAGAACCATCGGAACGCGTCGGCACCGGGGGCGGCCGAGTCCGGATCCTCCACCCAGACCTTCGTTTCGGACGGCAGCCCGGGAACCTCGCGGGGCAGCGTGGAACCGCCGTTGGGCGCGAGTTGGAGGCCGAGGGCCGCGCGATCCTCGGCGAACAACGCGATCAGGCGCCGGGGCATCTTTTCGGGCCGAAGCTCCATGTCCACTCCGCCGTCGGGATCGTCGTCGCGGTACAGGCGAACCCGGGCGGAGGTGCCGCGCAGGTCGAGTCCTTCATAGTCCTCTCGCGCGATCGACGCCCGACCCGCTTCCAGATCGCGCCCTTCGCCGTCGACCACGGCGAACTCGAGTCGAACCCGGTCGAGGATGACCTCCGGCGGGGTGTAGTTCCCCTTGCTCTTGGATTCCTTCTTGCCCTGGCGGTCCAGGACGTGACCGAGCACCACGCAGGTCTTATAGGGATGCGGCTGCTCTCGATCGGGAAACAGAAGCGTCGAGATCCAGAGCAGTGCATTGAACCAGCCCCGGGTCTGGTCGATGGCCTCGGAAATGAAGTCGGCGGGGAAGCTGGCCTCGAACTCCTCGGCGCCGTGGTGCGGGTAGCCCCACTGTGCGAAGGGCATCGATCCGGAGTCAAACCATGCGTCGATGACCTCCGGAACGCGGCGGTAGACGCCGGGTTCACCCGGCTTCGTCCAGGTGACGGCGTCGATCCAGGGCTTGTGCACCCGCAGGTGCGGGGACAGGTCGGGCTCGCTTCGACGCGCCTCGTCGAAGTGGTCGAAGGCGTTGGGATTTCGCTCCAGGATGTCGGCGACCGAGGCCGGCGCGTCGGATGCCCCGGTCTCATCGTTGACCCAGATGTTGAGTGGTGTTCCCCAGAAGCGCTCACGCGATAGGGCCCAATCCACGTTGTTCCGCAGGAAATCGCCAAAGCGCCCATCGCGGATGTGCCCGGGCAACCACTGGATCCGGGCGTTGTTGGCCAGGGCCTCGGCCACGTGGGCGGTGGTGCGAAGGTACCAGGCCGGACGCGCATACTGGATCAGGGGATCCCGATCCGACCGCACGCAGAACGGGTACTCGTGGCGAATCTGTCCCGCGTGCCACACGAGGCCGCGCTCGCGAAGTTCGCGGGTCAGATCGCGGTCGCAGTCCTTCACCCAGCGTCCGGCGTACTCGGACGGGGCGATCTCGGAATCGAAGCCGCCATCGGGCCGCACCGCACACAACAGGGGAAGTTCGGGCTTGCACTCCTGCTCGCGACGCAACAGCTCGAAGTCGGTCTCGCCGAAGGCAGGGGCGACGTGGACTACCCCGGTTCCCGCATCCAGTTCGACGAAGTCCGCGCCGCACACTCGCCAGAAGTCGCGGTCGCTGTGGGATCCCTCGAACCAGTCAAAGGGCGGCCGATAACGCCGGCCCACGAGCTCGGATCCGGCAAAGGTGCGCAGCACCACGAGCTCTCGGCCGACCTTCTCGGCGAGGGAGGGAACCAGGGCCTCGGCCACGATCAGGCGCCCCTCGCCGTCCTGGACCTCGGCGTAGGGAACGTCGGGCTTCACCGCGGCGAAGGCGTTCGAAGGCAGGGTCCAGGGCGTCGTCGTCCAGATCAGCAGCGAGGTCTCTTCAGCATCGCGGAGCGGGAAGCGGATGTAGACCGAAGGATCGTCGACGCTGCGATAGCCCTCTCCCACTTCCGCTGCCGACAGCACCGTGCCGCCCTGGGCCCACCACCACACGACCTTGTGTCCCTGATACAGCAGCCCCCGCCGATGGAGCTGCGACAGTGCCCACCAGACGCTCTCGACGTAGCGCTCGTGATAGGTGACGTAGGCATCGTCCAGATCGAGCCAGAACCCGAGCTTCTCGGTAAACTGTTTCCATTCCTCCGTGTAGCGGAACACGCTGTCGAGGCAGCGGCGCACGAAGGCCTCGACGCCGTAGGCGACGATGGCGTCCTTCCCGGCGATCCGGAGCTCCTTTTCGACCTCGACTTCCACCGGCAGGCCGTGGGTATCCCAACCGGCCTTCCGCGGAACGTCGAAGCCCCGCATGGATCGGTAGCGGGGGAATACGTCCTTCATCACCCGAGTCAGCGCGGAGCCGTTGTGGGGCAGTCCGTTGGCGGTGGGCGGGCCCTCGTAGAAGACGAAGCGGGGCCCGCCGCGTCGCTTGTCCAGGGTCTTGCGGAATATGTCCCGTTCGCGCCAGAAATCGCGAATCCGTGCCTCGACTTCCGGAAAGTTCGCGGTGGGCGCGACTCGCTCGAATCCCTTCGGGACCATGGGGCGCGTAGGCTACCACCCGGGATCGATTTCGCCGGGAATCCGGCCATCGGCGGCCCCCGGGGTGCGCCCTGGGCACTTCTCCGAGGAAATATCCACTCGATTCAACGGAAGGCCGGTTCCGTGCGAATTCCAGAGTGAAGGGGTGCTTCCGACGCCTGTGGGGGGATTCCCCCCCGGAACTATTGGCGATGGGCTAGCATCCGGATTCCGTTTCGCCGGAGGTTTCGTGCCGGACTACTTCGGCGCGGGGATGCGTCTCTACCTCGACCGCCTGGTCGACTGGGACGAGTGGCTCAGATGGCAGCGGGGAGACGACGTCGACGTCGCGGCGGAGCGGGGTGCCTACCAAACCATCCTGAAAACCGCCGCCTCCCTCGCCGAGAGCTTCGAGACACGAGCCCGCCAGAACTGGGCGGCCGAGGCCCAGCTCACCGAGGACGGGGGCGCCGAGTCGCCCCCTCATATCCGCGAGGCCTACGACGAGCTGCGGAAGGCGGGGCTTCTCTGCCTGACGGTGAGCGAGGCCTACGGCGGCTATGGCCTTCCCGCCCTGCTCAACGGGATTGTGCTCGAGATGATCGCGCGGGCGGACCCCAGCCTGATGATGGTCGTGGGCCTGCAGAGCGGCGCGGCCATCGACGTGGAGCAGTACGGCAGCGAGGAGGTGAAGCGTGCCTACCTCCCGCGCTTCACCTCCGGCGAGGTCCAGGGATGCATGGACCTGACCGAGCCCCAGGCCGGAAGCGACCTGGGCGGCATCTCCACCCGCGCCACCGAATTGCCCGACGGCAGCGTCCGCGTCGACGGCCAGAAGATCTACATCTCGAACGGCGGGGCCGAGGTTCACCTGGTGCTGGCTCGCGAAGCCGACACCTTCGAGGCGTCGAAGGGGACCACGACCGGGCTCTCTCTGATCCTGGTACCGCGGCACCGCGAGGACGGACGGAGCAACGGTGTGCGGGTCCCACGTCTGGAGCGAAAAATCGGGATCCACGGCTCCGCGACCTGTGAAGTCGTGTTCGATGGATCGATCGGCGCGCGCTTGGGGGAGAAGGGACAGGGCTTTCGGGCGATGCTCAACCTGATGAACAGCGCGCGCCTGGGAGTCGCCTCCCAGGCCCTCGGATTGTGCGATGCGGCTCTGCACGAAGCCGTGACCTACGCACGCGCGCGAAAGCAATTTGGCAAGCCCATTTCCGAGCAACCCCTCGTCATGACCATGCTGGCCAAGATGGTGGTCAACACCGAGGCGGTGCGCGCCCTGCTCTACCGCGCCTACGGTCTCGTCGATCGCAAACAGGCTCGGGAGGCGGCGCTGCAACGGGGCGACGCGACGGAAGCCGAACGCCGAATCCTCAAGGAAGAGTTGGAACGTGACACGGTGCGAATTCGCCCGTTGACGCCGCTGTGCAAGTATTTCGCCACTGACGTCTGCAACGACGTGACCCGGGACGCAATTCAGGTCTTCGGCGGCATCGGCTTCACGATGGAGAGCGACGTGGGGAAGCTTCACGCCGATAGCCTGATCATGACCATCTACGAGGGAACCAGCGAGATTCAGGCGTCCTTCGCGTTGAGAGAGATGGGCAAGGGAGCGCTGGCGGTGGTGTTCCAGGAGGTGCGCTCCGAGCTGGCCGCGATGGCCGACGATCCGGTGCGCGGGGAGCTCGTCGCACGGGTGGTAGCGATCATGCCGTCCATCGACGAAGCGTTGAAGCAATTGTTCGCCGACCCCCAGTACGCTCTGCTGCGCGCCAAGCTCATGGCGGAGATGGTGATCGACGTGATCGCGGCCTGCGAGCTGCTCCGACAGGTCGGTGCGGACGACTCGCGCCTCGACTTGGCCGCATCGTGGATCGGCCGCCGAATGCTGGCGGCCGAGCACACCAGCCGCCGCATCCGGGAAAACGCGGACGGCCTGATCGAGCGGCACACTCGTGTGTTGGCGCAGGTAGCGTCGGGGAGCGCTTGAGACGATGTACGTCCGCGTCCTCGGTTCCTGCGCCGGCGGTGGCCTTCCCCAATGGAACTGCGGTGGGCTGAACTCCGTGCGCGCCCGGGCGGGTGATCCGGCCGTCGCGGCCCGAACCCAGCCCGGCATCGCCGTCTCGGCCGACGGCCGGCGCTGGTCCCTGCTCAACGCGAATCCCGACCTGCGCTCCCAGTTTGCGGACTTCCCGGGACTGCACCCCCGCCCGGGAACCCGGGACGTGCCCCTGGATTCGATCGTGCTGACCAGCGCGGAGCTCGACCACATCCTCGGGCTGATCGTGTTGAGAGAGGCGCTCTGCTACCGCATCGTCTCCACAATCTGGGTGCGTGACATGATTCTGCGTCACAACGCGGCCTGGCGACTCCTGGAACCGGCGTGGGGCACGGCCCAGCTCGACGAGTCGGTTCCCCTCGATCGCGACGGCGACCTCCAGGCGCGCCTCTTCCCGGTTCCCGGCAAGGTACCGGGGTATCGCCGAGCCGAGGCCGGCAACCACCCCGAAGCGTGCGTGGGCATCCGAATCACCGACATGCGAACCCAACGACGCCTGGTCTATACGCCGGGCCTCCGATCGCTGGACCCGGGGACCCTCGCCGAGCTCGAAGCCGCCGACTGCCGCTTCGTCGATGGCACATTCTTCACCGCCGACGAGCTGCAAGCACTGCGTCCGGGAGCGCCGGACGCAGTGGCCATGGGGCACCTACCCATTGCGGGGACCGACGGGAGCCTCGCTCGACTCGCGAAGCTTCCCGGCCGCACGCTCTACATCCACATGAACAACACCAATCCGGTTCTCGATTCGAATTCGCGGGAAACCGCCGAAGTCCGGCGCGCTGGCGTGGAGATTGCGGCAGATGGCCAGGAATTTCGGGTATGAGCGCACCTCGAAGCAGGGACGAGTTCGAAGCGGACCTGCGCCGGGTGGGCGAGGAACGCTACCACCACCGTCATCCCTTCAATCTGCGCATGCACGACGGAACCCTCACCCGTGCCGAGATCCAGACCTGGGTACGCAATCGCTACTACTACCAGACGCGCATCCCGATCAAGGACGGTCTGATCCTCGCCAAGGCATCGGATCGCCGATTTCGGCGCGAGTGGATTCGCCGGATTCGGGACCACGACGGCGAGCGCGTCGGTGAAGGCGGGCTCGAACTATGGCTGATCCTGGCGGAGGCGGTGGGCCTGGTCCGCGCCGAGGTCGAGGGCCTCGGCGGCGTTCTCCCCGGGGCGCGACGCGCCTGCGACGCCTATGTCGAATTCGTCGAGTCCCACGACCTGCTCGAATCCGTCGCGTCGTCGCTCACCGAACTCTTCGCCGGAGACATCATGGCCGTTCGCATCGCGGCCTTCGAGAAACACTACCCGTGGGTCGCCTCCGAGGGACTTCGCTACTTCGCCAGTCGCACCACCCAGGCACCCCGCGACGCAGCCGAGGGCCTGAAATTCGTACTGAGGGAATCCCGCTCGCGCGAAGAGCAGGACCGGTGCCTCGCAGCCCTGGAACGCAAGTGCCAGATTCTGTGGAGCCTTCTCGACGCGGTGGAAGTCGCCCATGCCTCGCCCGCGCTCTCCCCCCATGCCCAGCTTCGAGACGAACAGCCGGCCCTGGTGGTGCTGCCGGAACGAGCGGTGCAGATCAACGAGAGTGGCCGCGAGATCCTCGGCCTCTGCGACGGCGCGCGAAACTCGCTGGCCATCGCCGGCGAGCTGCACCGGCGCCACCCGGAAACCGAAGGTGTCGAAACCGACGTGCACGACTTCTTGGAAGAGATGCAGCGGTTGGGCGTGCTCGCGCTGCGCCGATGACCGACCGCGCCGGACCGATCCCGCGAGCACCGATGAGCCAACGCGCCCCGCGCCCCTACAACCTAGTCGCCGAGCTCACCTATCGCTGTCCTCTGCGCTGCGCCTACTGCTCGAACCCGATCGCCTATCGTGACGTTCCCGAGACCGTCGACGCGGCCAGCTGGGGCCGCACCTTCCGCGAGGCCGCGGCACTCGGCGTGGTTCACGTGGGGCTGACTGGCGGAGAGCCCGGCGTTCGCACCGACCTGGTCGAGATCGTGGGCGAGGCGGCTCGAACCGGGCTCTACACCCATCTCGTCACGGCGGGAACCACCCTCGGGGCGAGCGACCTCGAGGAGCTCCAAACGGCCGGGCTCAAGAGTGTGCAGCTCTCGATCCAGGATACGCTCCCCGACGCCGCGGACGCCGTGGCGGGTGTGCCCGTCTTCGAGCGCAAGCTCGCCTTCGGCAAGCAGGTCCGAGCCCTGGGACTTCCACTCTCGCTGAACGTCGTTCTCCACCGAGGCAACCTCGGTCGGATTCCGGAGATCGTCGAGATGGCTCGTCAGCTCGACGCCCATCGCCTGGAACTCGCCAACACGCAGTACCACGGCTGGGCACTGCGCAACCGAACCGCGCTGCTTCCGACCCGGCAGCAGCTCGAGAAGGCCGCCGCCGCCGTCGCATCCGCGCGCCGCGCGGCATCTCGGCCGGAGATCCTATTCGTGCTGCCGGATTACTTCTCCAGCCGACCGAAGCCCTGCATGGGGGGATGGGCCCGACGAACCATGGTCGTCGCCCCCGACGGACGGGTTTTTCCCTGCCATGGAGCGTCCGAGATCGCGGGTCTCGAATTCTGGTCGATCAAGGACAGGTCCTTGGCCGACTGTTGGGCGGCGGCTCCGGGAATGAACGCCTACCGCGGATTCGCCTGGATGCCCGAGCCCTGTCGCAGTTGCCCCGAACGCGAGCGTGATTTCGGAGGCTGTCGCTGCCAAGCCTTCGCGTTGACCGGGGATGCGGCGGCGACCGACCCGGCATGCGAATTTTCTGATCAACACTATATCGTGTTAGAATCTCGGCGCGCGGCAGAGACCCACAACCAACGCCCTGCCTTCGTCTACCGCGGCGACCACCTAGAGTAAGGCGCGCGGGATCATCTTCCCCGGATTGCGTTCGCACGGTAGGCGCCGCCCGCAGTGGAGAGTTACCTTCCCCCCGGTGGCGGAGAGCAACCAGAGTTCAATCGTCTCCCAGCGACCCATAGTCGTGGTCAGCAATCGCCTTCCCTTCTCGTTTCAGCGCACGACGAAGGGGATCGAGTCACGCCCTTCGCCCGGCGGACTCGTCTCGGCCCTCGGGCCCGTGCTGCGCAAGCGGGGTGGAACCTGGATCGGTTGGCCCGGGATCGAGATCCGAGAGGGCGAACAGATCTCGCCTCGGGGAGAGGCCTACCGGATCAGCCCGGTTCTCCTCAGCGACATGGAGATCAATCGCTACTACCACGGCCTCTCGAACCGAACCTTGTGGCCGATGATGCACTCGATGCCAGGCCGGGCGCGATTCGACCATCGGGAGTGGGACACCTATGTGCGCGTCAACCAGCGCTTCGCCGAAGTCGCCGTGGCGGAGGCGGCGGAAGCGGGGCTGATCTGGGTCCACGACTACCAGCTGATGCTCACGCCCACTTGGATACGGCAGGCCATGCCCGACAAACGCCTGGCCTTCTTCATCCACATACCGTTTCCGCCCTACGACGTCTTCCGGGTTCTACCCTGGGACCGGGAGCTGCTGCGCGGCCTGCTCGCCTGCGACCTGATTGGGTTTCACGTCCGGAGCTACGCGCAGAACTTTCTCGACTGCGTCGAGCGCAGTCTCGGCGCCCGGGTCGACCGCGAAGCGTTACTGGTCGAGTACGGCGATCGGACCACCCGCGTCGGAGCGTTCCCCCTCGGTATCGAATTCGCCCTGTTCGAGTCCCTGGCGTCCGAGGCTCCGAAGGCCCGCCCGGCCGAGCACAAGACGATTCTCGGCGTTGACCGTCTGGATTACACCAAGGGTATTCCGGAACGATTCCACGCCTTCGAGCGGCTGCTCGAACGCTACCCCCAGCATCGCGAGAAGGTCGTCCTGCTCCAGATCGCCGTACCCAGCCGATCCCAGGTTGCCGAGTACCGGGCGCTCAAGCGCGAGATCGACGAGATCGTGGGCAACGTGAATGGGCGTTTCGCAACCGCGGACTGGTCGCCGATCCGGTACCTCTACCGGTCCTTCAGTCAACAGCGCTTGGCGGCGGCGTACCGCGACGCCGACGTGGGGCTGGTGACACCCCTGCGCGACGGGATGAATCTCGTCGCCAAGGAGTTCGTCGCCTGTCAGGTCGACGACCCCGGCGTGTTGATCCTGTCGAGACTGGCGGGCGCGGCGGACACAATGCGCGAGGCGCTGCTCGTGAACCCGGTCGATATCGACGGAACAGCCGAAGCGATACACCGCGCCCTGACGATGAGCGAGGAAGAGCGGATATCGCGGTCATCGGCCCTGAGGCGCCGGGAACAGCGAGACAACGTCGACGCCTGGGTGGATTCGTTCCTGCGGAGCGCCGTGGGGGCCCGCGCCTCCCTGAGCCCGTTCACCGACAAGGACTTCTCCGCATGGCTGAGCGATTTCATCGAGTCGTACCGACTCGCGCTCTTCCTCGACTACGACGGAACCCTGTGTCCACTCCAGGATCATCCGTCTCAGGCGAGGCTCACACCGCGCATGCGGCGCGCTCTGGACGCCTGCGCCGAGCGCGACGATACCGATGTCGCCATCATCAGCGGCCGCGCCCTCCGAGACGTCCGCTCGATCGTCGGAAACGAACGGCTCAGCTACGCCGGCAACCACGGCCTCGAGATGTCGGGTCCCGGCATGCCGGATTTCACTCACGAAGATCTGGTTCACTACCGCGTCCGAGCGGAGGAGCTTGCGGAAGATCTGAAGGAACTTTCGGTCGACGGCGCCTGGATCGAGGCGAAGGGACCGACGCTCACCTACCACTACCGGCCGGTTCCCGACAACCTTCGGCGGGCGCTGGTGGAGCGCGCCCACGAGATCATCAACCAGGCCGGCTACCAGGCCTGCGATGCCCAGTGCGCCGTGGAGGCGCGACCGCCCATCGGCTGGGACAAGGGACGTGCGGTGCTCCACGTGTTGCGCACGCGCTACGGGCCCTCCTGGTCCGAGTCGATCCGGGTGGTGTACGTGGGTGACGATCAGACCGACGAGGACGCATTCCGCTTCCTGGCGGGACTGGCCATGACCTTTCGGGTCGGAAGCGCCGACACACCCACCGCCGCGGGCCGCCGATTGCCCGACGTGGATGCCGTCCGGGCCCTGCTCACCTGGCTCGGCCGCCGCTAGGCGGACCAGGCCAGGGAGGCCAACGAGGCCAACGAGGCCAACTGGGAATTGGACGCGTTCCAGCTCACCGTCCTCGCCACCGCCGCCCTGGCCACATCCATCCTCTCGGCCGTCGTCGGCATGGCCGGCGGCATCACTTTGCTCTCGGTGATGCTGCTCTTCCTCGAGCCCCTGACGGCGATTCCCCTCCACGGCGTGGTCCAACTCATCTCGAACGCATCGCGGACGGCGATCCAGCGTCGGTACGTGGACCGGGCCATCCTGTGGCGGTACAGCTGGTTCCTGCTGCCCATGGGGTTCGCCGGACTCGCGGTGGCCCAGGCACTTCCATCCTCGGGTGTGCGCGCCGGAATCGGTCTTTTCGTTCTCCTCGCGACCTGGGCCCCGGCCTGGCTGATGCTCGGGACCCATCCCGAGCGCGCCGACCCCAGCCGCCGCTTCGCGGCACTGGGGGGTCTCGTCGGATTACTCGGCCCGACGCTGGGAGCGACCGGCCCGCTGATCGCCCCCTTCTTTCTGCACATCGGTCTTCCCCGACAAGGCGTGATCGGCACCAAGGCTGCGTGTCAGACCCTGGGACACCTGGCCAAGATCGCGGTCTTCGGCATCGCCGGCTTCGCGTTCCGCGAGTACTGGCTCCCCCTGACGCTGCTGTGCGCCATGGTGATCCTCGGAACCGCGATCGGGAGCCGCCTGCTCGAACGGGTGAACGAAATCTGGTTCGTCCGCCTCTACAAGACGGTGCTCACACTCATCGCCATCCATCTGGTGGTGGCCGAGGGTCTGTCAGCCCTCGGCGCGCCCTGATACAGTCGGGCAACCCCGGCTTCGTTTCCATCGTGATCGACGCCGAGTCAACCCGCGTGTTCTCCGGGTCCACCGTTTCGCCGATTCACGACCAGAGCCTCCCCACCCGAGTTCGACGGCGACCTGCCGGGCGATCGCTCTTCGCCATCGCCGCGGTCCTCGGCTGTTCCGGCGAGCAGGTCGACCGAGCGTGAGCGATCAGCGAGCGAGAGGCCCGGCTGAGCTAGGCGTAGCGGATGACGCTGCGGATCACGTCGCCGCGGCGCATGTGATCGAAGGCGGCGTTGATTTCCTCGAGGGGCAGGGTCTCGGTCACCATCGCGTCGAGCTCGATGCGTCCGGCCATGTAGCGGTCGACGAATCCCGGCAACTGGGTGCGTCCGCGGGTGCCGCCAAAGGCCGTTCCGCGCCAGCTGCGCCCGGTGACCAGCATGAACGGGCGGGCATGGATCTCCTCGCCCGCCCCCGCGACGCCGATGATGATCGACTCGCCCCAGCCGCGTGCGGCGCACGCCAAGGCCTGCCCCATGGTCTCCACGTTGCCGATGCACTCGAAGGAGTAGTCGACTCCCCCCTCGGTCATGTCGACGATCTTCCCGACGAGATCGTCGACCTCCGCCGGGTTCACGAGCTCCGTCGCCCCGAGCTGGCGCGCCAGCTCGAACTTCTTCGGGTTGGTATCGATTCCGATGATTCGCTCGGCCCCCGCCATGACCGCACCCTGCACCACCGAAAGCCCGACCCCGCCGAGACCGAAGATGGCCACCGAGGATCCCGGTTCGACCTTCGCCGTGTGCAGCACGGCGCCGATACCCGTCGTGACGGCGCAGCCGAGGAGACAGACCTTGTCCAGGGGCGCATCCTCGCGAATCTTCGCCAGGGAAATCTCGGGAAGGACGGTGCATTCCGCGAAGGTCGAGGTCCCCATGTAGTGGTGGATCATCTTCCCCTTTTGGGAGAGGCGGCTGGTGCCGTCGGGCATCACACCGCGGCCCTGGGTTGCCCGCACCGTCACGCAGAGGTTGGTCTTTCCCGAGAGGCAGTATTTGCACTGCCGGCACTCGGCGATGTAGAGAGGAATCACGTGGTCTCCCACGGCGACCGCGGTGACACCGGGGCCCACCTCCTCGACGATGCCAGCTCCTTCGTGTCCCAGTACCACCGGGAACAGACCCTCCGGATCCCTTCCGCTCAGGGTGTAGGCGTCGGTATGGCAGACACCGGTGGCAGCCAGGCGTACCAGGCATTCGCCCTGCGTCGGACCCTCGAGATCGATCTCGTCGATCTCGAGGGGCTTGCCCGCTTCCCAGGAAATCGCCGCTCGCACCTTCATCCGTTCACCTCTCCCAAGACGCTCGAGTCAGCATACACCGGTTCCCGGGTCGATCCGGACCCCAGGAGTTCCACCGGGGCGAGCTCAGAGCGTAGTCGAGATCCCACCGTCGACGGGGATGACGGCGCCCGTCACATAGGCCCCAGCGCGCGAGGCCAGATAGATCGCGATGCCGGCCATGTCTTCGGGCTCTCCGATACGGCTCAGGGGACACGAGTCGACGATCACGTCGCGGAACCGGTCGAGAGTCGCCGCCATCATCTTGCTCTCGAAGGGACCGGGGGCGACGGCATTCACGGTGATACCGCGCGGGGCCAACTGCTTGGCGAGGACTCGCGTCAGGTGGTGAACGGCGGCTTTGCTGGTGGAGTAAGCGTAGGTCTCCAGCGCCGGAACGTGAAAGCCGTCGATGGAGCCGATGTTGATGACCCGGGCGGGATCCCCGGGACGTGTGGCCTCCTCGAGCCGGGGCAGGAGCGCGCGGGTCAGGTGAAAGACGGCCTTCACATTGAGTGCGAGCAGCTTGTCCCAGGCGGCGTCGGGGTACTCGGCCAGGGGCGCGCCCCAGTTGGCCCCGGCGTTGTTGACGAGAACGTGCAGGGCGGGCTCGCGGGATGCGATCTCATCGGCGAGGTGCACCGCCCCGGCCTCGGTGGAAAGGTCCGCCGGAAGGGCGACGCAGCTGCCGCCTCTCGAGAGCTCGGCCGCCACCTCCTGGCACACCTCGCTGTTGCGAGCGCTGATGTACACCCGGGCACCGGCCTCCACATAGCCCCGGGCAATCATTCGTCCGATGCCGCGGGTCCCCCCGGTAACCAGGGCGATCTTTCCCTCGATCGAGAACAGATCCTTCACGAGCTTCGATCCTCCAGGGTCACGGCCGTCGATGCGGTATTCCGCCCCGGGGCGATGCCCCGGTCCCAGCGGCTCGACACGGAGCGCGGAACCGGAGCGGCCCGGATTGCGCCGGTGGCCTCTGCGTAGGCGCGGCCGATCACGGAATCGCGGTCGCGGCTCATGACGAAGGGAATCGAGCGGGCTTCGTAGCCCCCGTCCTCGGTCAGGTGGACGGTGGCCAGTGTCTCCTCGAGGGATTTTCCGGCGGCAACCGCCGCCTCGACCTCGCGCCAGAGCTCGCGGAGAAAGCGCTGAAAGGCGACGACTCCCTCGCGATCGGTGACCCGTCCGTGGCCGGGGATGACGCTGTCGAAGTCCAGCTCCAGCATGCGGTCCATTGTCGCGTCCCACTCACGAGCCGAACCGCCGCCTCGGATGTCGATGGTCGGGTACTGGAGATGGAACAGGAGATCGCCCGCGTGCAGCACCCGGTCTTCGACGAACAGGACCACGAGATCGCCGCCCGTGTGGCCGGCTCCCAGATGGTGGGATCGGACCGTCTTGCCGCCGATCTGCATCTCGTGGGAGCTCTCGAAGGTCTGGTTCGGCAGAGTACCCGCGGCGTCCTCGTCCCAGTACGCGGAATCCCAGTGCATCAGGTAGTCGCGGGTCCGCTGGGTGGCGACGAACCTCGCCCCCACGGCGAAGGCGGGATTCCCGTGGGTGTGATCCCGATGATAGTGGGTGTTGATGATGGCCTGGGTCGGTCCGCCGCCCAGTCGTTCCGCAAGTTCACGAATCTGCTGGCCCTGAAGCCGGAACGTCATGGTGTCGACGACGACGGCCCCGAGCTCGGTCCGGAGCACGCCGACGTTTCCGCCGATGGCGTTGTAGATCACGTGCACATCATCCGTGACCGGCTCGACTTCAAAGGACGTCACCCGATTGAAAACTACCACGGCCCCAATTCCGGCGAGACCGATCAGAACGACGGCGGCGGTGCCCAGAATTTTCCTCATGCGAACACCCCTCCTCATGTGGGCTTCTCCCCCGTGATCACTCTCCTCGCGCGATGATCGCGATCAGTATAGACGTCGCGCAACGGGGATCCCCCAAAAGAAAGGGCCGCGGCCATCCGGGGACGACCGCGGCCTCTCACTGGGGTCGGCGGGTTGGGTTCGGGGCGGTTACCCGGACATCTCTTCTTCGATGATGGGCTTGTACGAGGGCCGCGAATGGATCCGCTCCACGTACGCCGCGACATTGGGCCAGCGCCCGGCGTCGATCTTCTCCTTGCCATGAGCGAAATTCACAAAGGGCGACGTCGCCGCGATGTCCGCGATGGAGAAGTGCGACCCCACGAGAAAGGCGCGGTCGCCGATCTCGCCCTCGAGATAGTCCAGGATCGGGGGAATCTCCTCGGTCAGGGCCTTCTGAATCATCTCTTCGTCGGCCTCCTGCTTGAAGAAGGTCGGGCGAACGAAGCGCTGAAAGAACACCGTTGTCAGAGCGTTTACCAGCTTGGTATCGCAGTACTCCTCGTACCACAGAGCGCGGCCGAACTCCTTGGGATCCGATGGGTACAGCGCCGGCTCCGGATGCACGCGCTCGAGATAGGCGATGATGCATGAGGAGTCGGGCAACGCCCAGTCGCCCTCGGTGAGACAGGGGATCTTTCCCAGGGGGCTGATCTTGAAGTACTCCTCGGGCTGGCCGAAGGGCACCTGCGGGATGTGCTCGTACTGAATGTTCTTTTCCGCCAGGGCGACGCGCACCTTGCGCACGAACGGTGAGAGTCCAACTCCGTGAAGGGTGAGCATGTTCAAACTCCTTTGGGGTTTCTGGGTGAAGGGTCGACTGCGCCGGATCCGGCGATCCTCGCCGGAATCTGGAACAGGGAGGAAAAAGCCGCGAGGGCGCCGAGATCGCCCTCCGCCTGAATCGCTCCGCTGCGGATCGCGCTTCCCGGATCCGCTCCAGCGGCGAGCTCGAGGATCGGAATCGGATGCGCGCGGATCAGCACGTCGCCGGGCTCCCGGGTCTGGCGCACCGACGTGCCCGCCGGTCCGCCCTCTACACGCAACGCGACCTCACCGGCGCGGTCCGGTATCCGGATGGCATAGCTGCGCTGTGGCGTCGGTTCGGAACGGGCGAAACAGGTGAGACCGAGGCGGACCCAGTCCGGCTCGGCGTGATCATCGGGCCGACGGGTCGACATGAAATGCCCGCCCCAGCGCGCGAGGGCGGCCAGAGCGCCTTCGAGCTCTCGTCCCAGCGGCGAGAGTTCGTAGATCGCAGCCGGCGTCGGAGGCGCGATGGTGCGCCGAACGATCACCGAGCGCTCCTCGAGGCGTCCCAGACGTTCCGCCAGAACGCTCGAGCTCAGACCCGGCATCCGGCGGCGCAGATCGCTGAAACGCTGGGGGCCGAGAAACAGCTCGCGGAGAATCAAGAGCGTCCAGCGCTCGCCGACGATTTCGGCCGCACACGCCAGGGAGCAGAACTGCGCGTACCGGAAGGATCCCACGCGGCGATTCTGCCAGCATTGGACTTCGAATTTCAAACCAATTCTTTCGAATTTCGAATTGCGCCGGAAATCAACCTCCCCACGGGGCGATGCGGACGACCGCCCGGGCTCGATTCAGACCGATCGCGGCCCGGTGAGATCGTTGGGTCAGGGATCGCTGCGAAGGGGGGCGGGCTTCCCGAACAGCCAGCCCTGACCGAAGGTGATGCCCAGCGTTCCGAGCATCTCGAGCTCCTCGAGAGTATCGAGGCCTTCGCCGATGATTTGCGCTCCGATCTGCTCGGCCACCGCGCGCAGCGCTCTCACCAACTCCTGGCGCGACGGATCGACGTCGATGCCCCTCACGAAGGTCCCATCGATCTTGATGAACTCCGGCGAGAGCTCGATCACCGCCTCCAAGCTCGCGTAGCCCGACCCGGTGTCGTCGAGGGCGATCTGGAAGCCGAGGCTCCGATAGTAGTCTCGGACCTCGCGGAAGATCGCGAAGTTTCCGATCGCCTCCTGTTCGGAAATCTCGAACACCACGTCGGTGGGGCGCAAGCCGCACCCCGAGAGCGTGCGGATCAATTTGTCCGCCTGGAAGTTTGGATCGTGGATGGTCGTGGGGCGCACGTTCAAGAAGAGCTTGGCGTTCCCGGGCAGGTCACGAGCCCCAGCCAAAGCCTTCTGTCGGCACAGGCAGTCGAGCTCGAAGAGAAGATCTTCCTCGTCGGCCACCTGGAACAAAGCCGCCGCCGAGTGAAACTCCGTTCCTACGGGCCCCCGCGAGAGAGCCTCGTAACCAAACACCGTCTTGGTCGCGACCTCGACGATGGGCTCGAAGACCGACAACACCTTCTGTTCGAGTACGAGCTCGACCAGACCTCGCCGCCGACGGCGGCCCTCGAGTCTGGCATTCAGGTCCGCATCATCGCGAGCTTCTTCGATCGCGCGACGTACCTGGGTCGCGACGTCGATGGTGGGATTACGAAGGGCCGCTCCGATTCCGACCTTGAGTGATCGCGGGCCCCTCTTCAAGTAGGGGTAGGTTACGCGGTGACCGCGACGGGCGATCTCTTCGGATACCCGTCCGCTCAGGGCCGGGAGCTCGTGCTTGTAGAAGTGAGCCTCGTTCGCCTCGCGAAAGAGCAGGACGACGATCTCTCCCCGCCCGGTCTCGCCGTTCAGGACCATGTCCCCGATGCCCATGCCGCTCTCGGCCATCTCGCTGACCAGCGCGTGGAGGTTGGTCATCGCCTTCCGATGGGCCTCGCAGCCATACGAGCGCTCGATTACCGCGTAGCTGGAGGCATCGACCACGAGGACGCCGATCGCCCCTCCCAGCACGAACTGGGACTCGATCTGGTCCAACGCCTCCCCCAACGTGGGAAGCCGTCGATCCGCGGTGGGCGGGGATACGTGCCCCTGAGAAACGGCCATGCCTCCCCATCGGCGATCCGCGCCGAGCCGTTGAGAGGAGGCCCTGGGATGGGTTCCGGACGGCGATCAGTGCACGCCGCGGGTCGCGACGAGGCTGGCGGGCTCGATCCCCAAACTTCGGACGACGTGTTCCCACATCGCGGAGGCGTCGACCTCGAAGACGACCTCGCGGCTCACCGGCGCGATCAGCCAGGATCCTTCGACGAGCTCCGCCTCGAGCTGGCCGGGCCCCCACCCCGCGTAGCCCAGCAACACGCGGAGGTGGACCGGCGGGTCGCCTGCCACTTGACGGAGCACTTCGAGAGAACCCGCAATGCAGACGCCCTCGCCGAGCTGGGTCCCGCCTTCGGCCCCCTCGATCAGGTTGGCCGCGTCGAAGAGGACCCAGCCCGTCTGCGGATCCACCGGCCCGCCCCAGTAGATCTCGTCTTCCCGTTCACCGCGCCATTCGATCTCCAGGGTCGAGCACAAGCTCGGAGCGGTGAGTTCGGTCGTCCGGTTGAGTACGACGCCGAAGGTCCCGGATCCGTCGTGATGAACGAGCATGACGACGGCTCGGTGGAAGTTGGGGTCGAGAAGCTGGGGCATGGCGATCAGCAGTGAGGGCGCAAGACTCGACGGGCTCACCGCTCGAGGGTAGCAGGCGGTTCCCGGGGCACGCGGGCGTTGGCTGATGAGACTCCGCCGACTTCGCTGTACCGTCGACCCGTGAGATCGAGCCGAAAACGTCTGATCCAGGTCGCGATTTGGATGGCCGCTGCGGGCTCGGTTGGGGGCTGCGCACTGGCCGACTCCACTGAATCCGGTTCGGCCGAGGCGCTGATCTGGACGACGCTCACCGTGGAGGTCGCCATCGGGCTCGCCGCCTGGGCGGGAACCCTCTTCTCCGCCGCGGCTCCGGTCACCCGGCTCGGGCTGGGAGCCGGTCGCCTCACGGCCCTCGACCTCGGCATCCTGGTCCTCGGCGGCCTTGCCTTGAGCTTCAGTCTGAATGCCCTGATGGACGTGGCCGACCTGGGCGAGCGGGGCGCATTGGCCGAACTCGATCGCACACTCCGGGGAATCCGGGGCGGCACCCTGCTGCTGGCCCTGGTCGGCCTGGGCGTGGCCCCGGGGATCGCCGAAGAATTGCTGTGTCGGGGCCTGATCCAGAGGGGCCTCGCGGACCGCGTCGGAGCTCCGGCGGCCATCGCCCTCGCGGCCATCGCCTTCGGCGTGATGCATCTCGAGGTGGTGCACGGCGCCCTGGCCGCCGTGCTCGGCGTCTACTTCGGCCTGGCCGCCCACCTCGCGGGAAGCGTCCGGGCCGCAATCCTGTGTCATGTTTCAAACAATCTCGCCGCGGTGGCGCTGGTCGCCATGGCGCCCGAGCTGCAAATTCCGCCCGCCGCGGCCATGGCTCTCGGATTGTCCGTGGCGGGCGCGTGCCTCTGGAGGGTCTGGAGACGCCGCCCGAAACCCGCGGTGGCTGCCGACCTCGAACGAGACCCGGCCGGGCTACAGGCCTTCGGAGATTCGGACGATTCGTAGGGGGCAACCGGGGCGCCGAGCCCCCCGGCCGGCCGGCCGCTGACTGGAGGAACCATGGGCGAATCCCCGCCCGTCCTGTTGCTGGATGACGGAGAGCTCGACGACGTCCAGCAGATTCTGAGCGAGACCGGCGTCCAGTACGGCCGAATTCGGGGCGGGGCGATCGCCCCCGAGACGCCCCCGCCTCGAACCCTTCTCATCGCGACACCGCGGCGGATCGACGCGGTCGCCCAACTCGACTTCACCGATCTCGAGAAGGGTCCGGTGCGAATCGTCGTGGTCGATCAGGACTCGCCGACCCTGCGAAGTCAGCTTCGGATGATCGGATTCGACTATCTGATTCGCCGCCCCGTACATCCCGAGGCCATCCGATTGCTGATCCTGCACTGCCTGTATACCGGCGAGGAACGCCGCAGCGGCAGCCGCATACCGGCGGGCATCGAGATCTCCTTTCGCTCGGGGTTTCGCCGGCATCATGCAACGCTCACCGATCTCTCGCTCGGGGGCTGTCGGTTGCTGTCGCGTCGCTCACTCAAGCCCGACAAGCGGATCCAACTGACGATTCCCGAGATGCAGGGTGTTGAAAAGCCCTTCGTCCTCCGCGGCCGAGTCGCGCGAACGACCACCGATGAGCGACTCGGCAAGGAGAGTCTGCATCGGAGCGCGATCGTATTCGAGGACCTGGGGGACACCCGGAGGCAAATCCTTTCGGGAATCGTGGAGGCGCAGGTTCTGGGATCGGGGATCGTGTCCAGCGCGAGTAGCGCGCTGGCGGGCGACGCCGAGTCCTCGTCCCGGCGTTCCCCGGCGACGGGAGCCGGTCAGGTCCCGAGTCGGTCGGAACCGAGTCCCGTCGCGACGGCCTCTGCACCTCCCGGCGCAAGCCAGCGGGGTGAGGATCCCACCCAGTCACAGCCGGCGCCACTCGAATCGGTGCCGAGCGGGGATGCCGAGCGCCGGACGAGCCGCCGCAGTGCCTACGTCCGGAAGATCCCGGCCTATGGAGAGCGAGCGCTGCGCGTACTGGTAGGCCGAGACCTCTCCGCCCGGGGAATGCGCGTCGAACACGTGGATCTCTCCATCGGCGATCGCCTCCACCTCGCCATCTACGGAGATGCCGGCAATGACCCCCTTCTGGTCTGGGCCTCGGTCGACCGCGATGACCACGAGGGTGGGATGGTGCTGATCTTCGACGAGCCCGAACCGGCGATCGTTCGCGAACTCGAGAAACTGATCGCCCGGCTGCCGTCCGTCGAGTCCCTGACCGGCGGCGAAGTCGCCGCCATGGGCACGGTCGTCAGCGAGATCCTCGATTTCTAGACGAACCGGGGGGCCCGCTGAGATCGCTGCGCGGCGCGGGTCCTTCGGCTAAGGTCCCGGTCTTCCCATATTCTCCGGGACGGATCACTTCATTGACCGAACCACAGGGGGCGGGTGTGGCCCGCAGCAAGAGCAAGCAGAAAATCAGGCGACATCAGAACAGCTTGCGCACCAAGCGCAGGCTCAAGCGAAAGAAGCTGGCTCGCAGCCAGGCGTCCTAGGGGCTCTCTCGCGGTGTCCGTGCCTGCCCGACCGGGCGGCGGGCCGAGACTCGCCCCTAGAGAGCACGAACCTTCGTAGCTTCCGGGCCCTTCTCACCTTGGCTGGGCTCGTACTCGACTTTCTGCTCTTCCCGGAGGGTCTTGAATCCCTCCCCCAACAGGTTGGAGTAATGGACGAACAGGTCCTTGCCGCCTTCATCCGGCTTGATGAACCCGTACCCCTTCTGATCGCTGAACCATTTCACCGTTCCGGTCGCCACTGACGCCTCCTTGACATATCCAGCGCGCGGATTGTCCTA
>JACZXC010000088.1 GCA_022571825.1 Myxococcales bacterium
CCGGATCGGAATTCCCCGCGCGCGGTGGCCATTGGCGAGGTGACCGTGCACTTCGACCGCTTCGAACTCGAGGCGCCGTCGGGACGGGTGACCCTCACCACGCGGGAGACGGGTCTGCTGCGCGCCCTCGTCGACCGCCGCGGAGAGGTGTGGACCCGCGGTGAGCTGCTGGAAGAGGTCTGGGGCTTGCGGTCGGATACGCGGACGCGGGTGGTCGACATGTTCATCGTGCGCCTGCGACGCTACATCGAGCCCGATCCCTCCCGTCCCAAGCACATCGTGTCGGTGCGCGGTCACGGTTACCGTCTGGTCCACTAGCCCCGATGCGGCATTGCGTACCGCGGGCAGCGCCCCCAGATGCGGCGAGGCGGAGACCTTGTCGGGGAGCGCCGGGGGCCGTTCAGTCGAGCTCGATCGATTCCTCGATCAGCATCACCGGGATGCCGTCATCGACCGGGTAGAGGACTTTACCGTCCTCGCGGACCAGCCCCTCGCGGATGGGCTTCGCGACCTCCTGCCCGCCTCGATTCCGCAGTCGGCCGGCCTCGATCTCCCGGGCGAGCTTTTCGAGCACTTCGGCGCTGGCTGTCTTCACGGGTTGTTTGGTCTCGGGGCACACCAGGATTTCGAGGAGTTCGGGACTGACGCTCATGGGGTGGGACCTCGCTGACGCACGCAGAAGGTCGGTAGAGTAGTTCAGGATGCGTCGCGCGACGATCGACTGACGGATGTTCGCGCCTTCCATCCACAGCGCGACGATCCGCTGTTGCGCCGCGCCCGCGCTGGATCCTCCGCCCGGTCAGTCGACGAATTACCAGAAGCGATTGATATCATTCATGAATTCTCATCTCCATGGAACCGAGACGAAGAGCCCAAGTCGAGGGACGATCCGATTTGGCGGCGTCGATTCGCGCCCTCTTCGCCTTGACGCGACTGGGCTTCCGTAGTATCCACCGCGCGTCTCTGGCGATCATGAGGAAGTCCGCGGTCGCGAGCGCGACTCTGTTCACCCGCGTTTCGGGCCGTCGGTGATTGCAGCGGTGGGGCGCTTCGCCATCGAAGCCGACTTCGACACTTCGACACTTCGACGTGAGAGGGTGTTGAGCGTGTTTCGAGCCGCGCCGCAAACCATCACGATCTGTCGCTTCGACTCGGTGGCCGCGGTCCGGTCGCGTCGGGGGCGGCTGATGACGCGAGGGAGCTTGCGGTCGCGCGTATGATTCGAACTCGCCCGTTCCTCCGCTTCGTCGCGGTTGCTGCGCCGGTGGCAGCACTCGCCGCTCTGGTGATTGGGGTACTGGGCTCGAATCCGGGTGGCGCGGACCCGGGGGCGGCGCTGGTTGCACACAGCGTCTGCGAGGCCCAGCAACTCAAGGCCCGGATTGCCGCGGGCGAACTCCTCGAGGTCGAACTCGGGAAATTCGACACGCCGTGGCCGACCTTGGCGGCCTGTCTCTCCCACGCCGCGGCCGAGAACCCGGACACGCCTGGACCGGTCCAGCCGATCCAGTTCAGTCACAAGCACCACGCTGGCCTGTACCAGATCGATTGCCAGTACTGTCACTCGGGCACCGATCGATCGCCTTCGGCGGGGGTTCCGTCGGTGGAGCTGTGTATGGGCTGCCACGCGCAGTTCCCCGCGAGCTACGATGAGTTCGAGGGAATTCGCAACCTGAAGGGGCACTGGGACCGGAGAGAGCCCATCGAGTGGATTCAGATCTACCGCTTGCCCGAGCACGTACAGTTCCGCCACAACAGGCACCTCCAGGCGGGTGTGGATTGCCAGCGCTGTCACGGTGCGATCGAGGAAATGGACAAGGTCTATCTCACGCCGGACACCATCTGGTGGCCATGGCTGCTGCCGTCGTCGAAGCCGGAGATGGGTTGGTGCATCGACTGTCACCGTTCCGAAGGCGCGTCGCAGGATTGTTATACCTGCCATTACTAGAAGGGGTCCAGGAAGACGAATGCCCGAAGTCGACCGAAGACAATTCCTGAAGCTGGCCGGTGCCGGCGGGGCCGCTGCCGTCGGCTGCGAGCCGGTCGAAAGGCTGATTCCGTACGTTGTCCAGCCCGAGGAGATGACCCCGGGCATGCCGCTCTTCTACGCTTCGACCTGCCAGGAGTGTCCGGCGGGTTGCGGACTCCACGTGCGCACTCGGGAGGGCCGCCCGGTCAAACTCGAGGGCAATCCCGAGCATCCGATCAATCGCGGTGCTCTGTGCGGGCGCGGTCAGGCGGGGATCGGCCGCACCTACCACCCGGATCGATATCACCAGCCGATGCTTCGGGGCGGCGATGGAGAGTGGCATCCCATCACCTGGGAACTCGCCGCCGAAACCTTGGCCGCCATGATTTCCGGCGCGGGTTCCAAGGTCGCAATCCTGGGCGGACCGACCGGGCCCACCCTGAGTCGGCTGATCGATCAGTGGATGGCTGCCGTGGGCGCCGGCACGCGCGTGGTCTACGAACCCTTCGCCTTCGAAGCGCTGGTCGAGGCATCGCGCTCGGTGTTCGGCGTGGCGAGCCGCCCGCTCTTCGACCTATCGGATGCCGACTTCGTCATCGACTTCGGAGCCGAGTCGATGGAGAGCTGGCTTTCGCCTATCGAGCACGCCCGGCAGATCGAGGAGGCGCGCGACGTATCGAAGCATGCGAATGGCGGGGCGCGCCTGATCTATGTGGGCCCCCGGCTCTCGACCACGGCGGGCAACGCCGACGAATGGCTTCCCGCGAAGCCGGGCAGCGAGGGCATCCTGGCCCTGGCGATCGCGCGGGTGGCTTTCGATCGAGCCCGCGCACGGGGAAGGCCGGTGGGAGGCGATCCGGCCCTGATCGGACCTGTACTCGCCGATTTTAGCCCCGAGGCCGTGGCATCACAGACGGAGATCCCCGCCGAGACCATCCGCCGGATCGGCGAGGCCATCGCCGCCAGCGCGCGGCCGGCGGCACTGCCGCCGGGGACTGCCCTCAGCAGCCAGCGTGCGGTGGTTACCACCGCGGCGGTGCTGTTGCTCAACGCGGTGGTCGGGGCGATCGGCAAGACGGTACAGATCGTGCCCGGAGCGGCGTCCGCGGAAGCCGGAAGCTTCGACGATGTGATCCGGCTGATCGGTGCGATGAAGTCGGGGGATGTGGAGGTCCTGCTGATCCACGACTCCAATCCGGTGTATTCGTTGCCTCCCGACGCGGGATTTGCCGCGGCGCTCGAACAAGTGAACTTCGTGGTCTCCTTCGCCTCGATTCCCGACGAGACCAGTGGCAAAGCCAACCTGATCCTCCCGGACCACACTCCGTTGGAGTCGTGGGGGGATGCCGCGCCGCGGGCCGGGGTCCGGTCGCTGATACAGCCCAGCGTTCGGCCCCTGTACGACACCCAGGCCCTGGCCGACACCCTGCTCCAGACGGCGCGCGCCATGGGCACGGGAATCGCCGCTCGGCTTCCCTCGGGCAGCTTCCGCGGCGTGGTGGAGTCCGCCTGGTCCGGGACCGACTACCGGAAGGCTCTGGCGAAGGGGGGTGTCTTTGAATCATCGCCGTCGGGGTCCCCGGTGGAGGTGGCCGAGGGTCTGGCCAAGCTCGCGTTCAAGGAGCCCCAACTCGAAGGGGAGGGCTCCTTCGTCCTGGTTCCCTATCCCTCGCCCCACCTCTACGATGGACGCGGGGCGAACCTGCCCTGGCTCCAGGAGACGCCGGACCCGGTCACCAAGATCGCCTGGCAGTCGTGGGCGGAACTGAGTCACGCCGCCGCCGCGGCCCTCGGTGTCGGGATGGGCGACGTGGTCGCGATCGAGACCCCCTTCGGTCGGATCGAGGTGCCGGCGTTTCCGCGGGGTGGGATCCGGGACGACGTGATCGCGGTGCCGATCGGCCAGGGACACACGGTGGGCCGCTTTGCCTCGCGAGAGGGCGCGGCGCGCGGGGCCAACGTCATTTCTGTGCTGCCGGCCCTCACCGACGAAGCTGGCGGACGGGCCTGGCTCACCGCCCGGGCGAAGGTGAGCCCGACGGGTCGGTTCGAGCGGCTCGCGATCACCCAATATTCCGACAACCAGCGAGGCCGCTCCATCGCCGAGGCGGTTTCGCTGGGGGCGTTGGCCGACGGCTCTTCGCAGACCCCCCACGTTTCGTCCGGGAGCGGCCACGAGGGGTCGAAGCCCGGCGAGAGCCACGAGTTGCTGCGACCTTACGACCCCGCAGCCGACGCGGCGGCCGAGAGCCCCTACCGCTGGGGCATGACCATCGACCTCGATCGCTGCACCGGGTGCAGCGCCTGCATGGTGGCCTGCGCCGTCGAAAACAACATCCCCACGGTTGGAGAAGAGGGCGTACTCCGCCATCGCGAGATGCATTGGATCCGGATCGAGCGCTACCTGGGCGACGGCGAGCCCACGCTGCGTGCCGGCCGGCCGGCCCACACCGACCGGGAGACACTCGGAGGCGTCGACGTGCGCCACGCTCCCATGCTGTGTCAGCAGTGTGGCGCCGCACCCTGCGAGCCGGTGTGCCCCGTGCTCGCGACCTACCACAATCCCGAGGGTCTCAACGGGATGATCTACAACCGCTGCATCGGCACGCGGTATTGCTCGAACAACTGCCCCTACAAGGTGCGGCGTTTCAACTGGTTCGACTACGGGATCCACCAATGGCCCGAGCCGATGAACCTGATGCTCAACCCGGATGTCACCGTGCGCGGTCAGGGCGTGATGGAGAAATGCACGTTCTGCATCCAGCGGGTTCAGTCGGCCCGGCAGGTGGCCAAGGACGAGGCGCGCCCGATCGGCGACGGCGAGGTCACACCCGCTTGCGCCCAGACCTGTCCGACCCAGGCGATCACCTTCGGGAACCTGCGGGACGACAAGAGCCGTGCGCGGGAGCGGGCCCGGGAGGGAGAGAATCGGGCCTACCACGCCCTGCACGTTCTCAACACGCGTCCGGCCATCACCTACCTGGCCAAGGTGACCCGAGACCAAGGCCGCGAAGCGGCCGCGCCGCGCGGCGGAGGCGGGGGAAGCCGGGCCCCCGCAGAGCAAGGGGATGATGGAGGTCGCGGATGACGCCGCCTCCCGCCGCCTCCGTGGCTGCCATGATCCGCCCGGCGCCGATCCCCGACGACTCCAAGATCAACCAGGACATCCTCTACGTGATGAAGGGGACGTCCCCCGGCTATTGGCTGCTGCTTTCGATCGCCCTCACCTTCGTCGGCATCGGGGCCGCGGTCTGGCTCTGGCAGATCTATGAAGGCCTGGGAATCGCCGGCTACATTCACCCGGTTTTCTGGGGCGTCTACATCGTCACCTTCGTCTTCTGGATCGGAATCGCCCACGCCGGGACCCTGATCTCGGCCATCTTGTATCTCTTCCGCGCCAAGTGGCGAAACGCCATCAACCGCAGCGCCGAGGCCATGACGGTCTTCGCGGTGATGACCGCGGGTCTGTTCCTCGGCATCCACGTGGGCCGGATCTGGAAGGCCTATTTCATTCTTCCCTATCCGAATCAGCGCGGGCTCTGGGTCAATTTCAAGAGCCCCCTTCTCTGGGACACCGTCGCGGTTTCGACCTACGCGACCATCTCGATCGTGTTCTTGTACGTCGGGCTGATTCCGGACTTGGCGATCGCCCGCGATCGCCACTCGGGGTGGCGGCGGGTGCTCTACGGGATTCTCGCTCTGGGCTGGCAGGGAACCTCCCGAAACTGGAAGTCCCACACGCGAAGCGTCCTGCACCTCTCGGGACTGGCGACGCCGTTGGTGCTCTCGGTCCACAGCGTCGTGTCCTGGGACTTCGCCATGACCCTCGTGCCCGGCTGGCACTCGACGATCTTCGGCCCCTACTTCGTGGCCGGAGCCATCTTTTCGGGATTCGCGATGGTCCTCACCCTGATGATTCCGGTGCGACGGATCTATGGACTCGAGAACTACATCACCGATTACCACCTCGACAACATGGCGCGTTTCCTGCTGTTCACGTCGATCATCGTGGGCTATGCGTATGTCTTCGAGTACTTCATCGCCTGGTACAGCGGCGTCGAGCACGAGCAGACCAGCTTCTGGATGCGCACCTTTGGGGCCTACTGGTTTTCGACCTGGGTCATGATCGTGTGCAACGCCATCTTGCCCCAGCTCCTCTGGTTCAAGAGGCTGCGCACGAATGTCCCGTTCCTGTTCGTGCTGTCGGTACTCATCAATATCGGCATGTGGTTCGAGCGCTACGTCATCATCGTCGAGGGGCTCTCCACCGAACACGACCCGTCGGCCTGGGGCGTCTACACGGTGAGCTGGCCGGAGATCGGCATCCTGGCCGGGAGCTTCGCATTTTTCGTCACGCTGTTCCTGATCTTCTTGAAGCTCTTTCCCATCATTGCGATCGCCGAGATCAAGGAGCTGGCGATCCACGCGAAGCTGCACCCGGAAGGGGGGCACTGATGGCGCAGCTCGTCGGCGTGTTCGAGGATCCGGGTAAGGTCGCGGAAGTCGTGGGTCATCTGCGGGGCCGCGGTTTCGAGGATCTCGAGACCTATTCCCCGGCGCCCTTCGCCGAGGTCGACGACGCGGTGCTGGAGAAGCCCAGCCGGGTTCGGATCTTCACCCTGATCGGGGGACTCCTGGGCGTCGTCGCCGGCTACGCCATGACCATCTGGATGGCCAACGACTGGCAGATCATGCTGGGCGGAAAGCCCTATTCGTCGATTCCGCCCTACACGATCATCGCCTTCGAGCTGACGATCCTGTTCGGGGGTCTGCTCACCGCCCTGGGTCTCTTCATCGTCGGTCGACTGCCGCGTTTCACCCGCGACGCGGCCTACAGCGCGCGGTTCTCCGCCGAAGACTTCGGCGTCGCGGTGCGGTGCGCCGAGCGCGACGTGGCCGAAGTGGACGGTCTGATGCGCATGCACGGCGCGGTGGAGGTGAACCTTGTCGCGGGGTAGGGCTCCGGTCACCTCCCGCGCGATGGCCGGGTTGGCGACGCTGCTCTTCGCCGGCCCGATCGGCTGCTGGGAGCAGTGGACGAACGACTGGTGGCCCCAGATGAAGTACCAGCCGGCGATACAGGCGTACGAGGCGGTTGGCTTCCGGGGCCAGATCGAGGGGTTCCTGCCACCGGAGGGCGCGATCCCGATCGACGGCGGCGAGGCCCCGGTCTCCAACCTGATCGACTCGGATTCGGATCATCTGATGAATCCGCGGCGAATGACCCTGGCATCCGTGGAGAACGGGCGTGCCCAGTACCAGCGGTACTGCGAGACGTGCCACGGCGCGTCGGGTCTGGGGGATGGTCCGGTCAGTGCCATGGGTTCCATCATGGGGCCGTTCCAGGGGGTTCTGCCGCTGATCGTCGCCGGAGCGCGCAGCGACGGTCACGTCTACACGACGATTCGCTCCGGACGACGGCGTATGCCCGGCTACGCGCGGATTCCCGCAGAGGATCGCTGGGACATCGTGAACTACATCCGCTACCTCACCAAACAGAAGGGAATCGTGCCGTGAGTATCGAGACGGCCAATCCCCGCGAGCTGCCGCGGAATCTGGCAGGCGCCTGCGCCCTGCTGGTCGGCATCGGGGTGGTCAGCTTTTTTGCCGGGCTGGCCACGGATCCCGACACCGCCTGGCGCGCGTATCACGTGAACACCATCTACTGGGCCACCCTCGCCCAGGGGGGGCTGGTCCTGGCGAGCGCCTTCGTGATTATCGGCGCCCGATGGACGGGCCCCGTGCGCCACGTGGCCGCGGCGCTGGCCGCGTGGGTGCCGATCACCTTCGTTCTGATCGCGGTCGGATACTTCGGAAGAGAAGCGATCTTCACCCAGTGGATTCACGGGCCGCCCCCCGGCAAGGAGGCCTGGCTCAACATTCCGCGGGTCTACGCCGTGGATCTGTCGATCCTGGGCATTTCGGCTCTGCTCGCGATTCGCTTCCTGAAGCTCTCCTTCCGCCCGGCCCTCCACGGGGCCGCGCAACGGACGACTCGCGCCCAGGGCCTGTTCGAGAGCTGGACGGCGAACTGGAGAGGCGATGCGGAGGAGCGCGCCGAGTCGGAGCGGAAGCTCAGGGTGATCGCCCCGATCATCTGCCTGCTCTACGCCTTTGGATGGACAATCGTCGGCTACGACCAGGTCATGTCGTTGACGCCGACGTGGTACTCGACCATGTTCGGCTGGTATTTCGGGTGGGGCGGCTTTCTCTGCGGCGTGTGCGCCACCGCTTTCATCTGCGTGCTGCTGCGCCGCTCTCCGGGTTGGGACGTCGAGATCACCCCGGCGCGGATGCACGACCTCGGGAAGATGGTCTTCGCGTTCTCGATTTTCTGGATGTACATCTTCTTCGCCCAGTACATCGTGATCTGGTACGGCAACCTGCCCGAGGAGACCCAGTTCCTTGAGGCGCGGATCGGCTCACAGTTCTTTCAGGACACCTGGTACTTCGCCATCTCGCGCTTGGACGAGCCCTACGTGTACCTCTCGATGGCCGTCTGGTTCGGGTGCTGGTGGGTACCGTTCTGGGTGCTCCTCGGTCAGCGCGCGAAGAAGACCCCCGCGATCCTGGGGAGTGTCGCGCTGATCGTCTTGATCGGTTTCTGGCTCGAGCGCAATGTCCTGATCTGGCCGTCCCTGGTGCCCGAAGACGGCATGGCCTGGCTGGGGCCGATCCAGCTGGGCATCGCGGCGGGCTTCCTCGGTGGCTTCGTGCTGGTATTCCTGGTGTTCAGCCGAATCTTCCCGACGCTCCCGCTTCCCCAGCGCTCCTGAAAAGTCGGCTCGGTGACCGCGCCTCGCCGCTGCGCGCCGCGCGGTATGCGCGTCCGGGGCCGGTCTCCTAGTCTGGAAGCATGAGCCTCGAGGCGAACCCGGAGTTCCGCGAAAGCTTCGACCTCCGGGGCCGCCCGCGGGGCATCGTCCTCGGCGGCGACGGAGTGCACCACCCCAGTTCTCCCCGCGGCGGAGGCAATGCCTTCACGCCCTACCAGGAGATTACGCACCTGGCGGCCTCACGGCGCACGGTCTGGCTCGGCGCCCGGCGTTCCGTGTACGCCTTCCCCCGACGCGCCTTCACCGATGCCCGCGGCCCCGAGACCCTGGTCCGGGCGCTGATTGCGCGGATCGCCCGGCGCCCGGGCGGGTCGGCGCAGTTGGCGAGGATGGCCGAGGTCGAGGAGACGGCTCGGTCGCTGCCCCGACTGCGCGCGACCTGGGTCCTGGTTGCGGCCTGCCTGGTGGGTTTCGTCGCTCAGCTGGCCGCGGGCGAGATGGTCTTCGAGGTCAGCTACTTCAGTCCGGTCCTGGTCATGGACGGTGACCTC
>JACZXC010000466.1 GCA_022571825.1 Myxococcales bacterium
GCTGCCCTACTCGAAGTCATCGGAAAGGGGCAGAAGCAATGATTTTGTGTGCGGCTTGTGTGCAAGGAAAATCGTGCGCCGTAAGTGCCCCGATATCAAAGGGAATATGGCGTCCCCAACGGGACTCGAACCCGTGTTGCCGCCTTGAAAGGGCGGAGTCCTAGGCCGCTAGACGATGGGGACCCGTTGGAGCGGGCGCGAGTATCGCGCAAGTGCCCCCTGGACGCCGCCGCGCCTCACCCCCGAGGCGCCACCTCGATGCTGCGCCAGAGATACCAGGAGGCCACGGACCGGTAGGGCCGCCAGCGCTCGCCCAGCACCTCGAGCTCAATGCGAGCCGGCAGCGCGGACAAGCCGTAGAGCTGCTGTGCGCCCTTCCGGACGCCGTAGTCTCCTACCGGAAGTACATCGAGGCTGCCCAACGAGAACATCAGGAGCATGTGCGCGGTCCACTCGCCGATGCCCTTGATGCGGGTTACAGCCTCGACCACCTCGGCATCTCCCATCCGGCCCAGTCTGCGATTCGTGAGGGTCCCGTCGGCAAAGGCCGCGGCGACGGCCCGAAGCGCCGCCGCCTTCTGCCGCGAGAGGCCGAGGGCGCGCAGCTCGGACTCGCCCGCCGCAAGTAGCACCTCGGGCCGCGGGTAGCGACCGCCGAAGTGCCGGCGCAGACGCCCGGCAATGGCGCCGGCGGCGGGTCCGGCGAGCTGCTGGTAGACCACGGAGCGCAGGAGCGAGCGGTAGGGATCGCCACGGCGCCGAAGCTCGCAGGGACCGACCCGGCGAATCACCGGAGCCAGGATGGGATCTCGCCGGCGCAGAGAGCGTCGCGCCTTCTCGAGCAGGGCGGGGTCCAGGGGCGGCACGCCGGCAGGATAACCCGGCGCTGGGGCGGACGGACCGGGGTTAGGTTTGCCCCGGAGCAGCCGATACCTCCAGGAATGAGTGGAAAGGGCACCGGGCCGAAAAAGGGGGAAACTCCCGCCGGAGCCGTCCAACGCTCCCATCCGCGCCCGCCGGTCTCCCTGGATGAGCTGCTCGAGCTGTTGGAGAGCCAGCATCTCCTGACCGGCGAGCAAGCCCAGGATATTACGGCGCGAGGGACCACTCTCCACAGCCGCGTCCTCAAGGAGCGTGTCGGTTCCGTGCGCTCCCATGTCGCCTTGCGATACGAGGTGACACCGGCCGAAATCGTCGCCGCCGCGCGCCTCGCCCATCCCGAGCAAGCCCATCGCAAGATCGACGAAGACGTGGTCGCCCAGGCCCTGAGCCAGGCCACCGGGGTGCCCTACCTGAAGATCGATCCCCTGCGCATCGACAGCAACCTGGTGACCAAGACGCTCTCGCGCCCCTTCGCGCGCCGCCACGCCGTGATCCCGGTGGGTCAAAGCGGCGAGTCGCTCTGCTTCGCGGTCATCGATCCCCACGACACATCGCTGCGGGAATCCCTGGAGAACCTGATTCCGGAACCGATCGCCTACGTGGTGGCTTCGAAATCTGACATCATCGCCATCATCGACCGCATCTACGGGCTCCGTTCCAAGATCTCCAAAGCCCAACAAGACCTGGGACCCGGAAGCGCCGGCAGCGCCCTGGTCCAGCTGGTCGAGCTCCGTTCCAATGATGAACTCGCCCATCAGGACGACGAGCACGTGGTCGCCGCGGTCGACTATCTGCTCAACTATGCCTTCGATCAGCGCGCTTCGGATGTGCACCTCGAGCCCCGGGGCGAAGAAGCCGTGGTGCGATACCGCATCGATGGAATTCTGCACGACATCGAGATCCTCCCCGCCATCGTTCACGGGGCCGTGATCTCACGCATCAAAGTGCTCGCCGGCATGAACATCGCGGAACGGCGCCGTCCCCAGGACGGCCGCATCAAGACCCAACGAGCGAATCAGGAAGTCGAGCTTCGCGTCTCGAGCATGCCGACGGCCTACGGCGAGAAGATCGTGGTGCGCGTGTTCGACCCCAGTATTCTGCTCGCCGATATCCAGGACCTCGGCTTCACGGCCAGCGAGCGCGAGCGCTACGAGAAATGGATCACGTGCCCGAACGGGCTGATCCTGGTCACCGGACCCACGGGTTCGGGCAAGACCACCTCGCTCTACGCGACACTTCGATACCTCTCCAGTCCGGAAATCAACATCACCACCGTCGAGGATCCGATCGAGATGGTGGACGCCCGGTTCTGTCAGGTACAGGTCAATCCGAAGATCGATGTGACGTTCTCCAGCGCGCTGCGCACGATCCTGCGACAGGACCCCGACATCATCATGGTCGGCGAGATCCGCGACGGCGAGACGGCGCGAATGGCGGTGCAGTCCGCGCTCACCGGGCACCTGGT
>JACZXC010000467.1 GCA_022571825.1 Myxococcales bacterium
CATCAGCAGCAGCCCCCATTGTCGCAGCTCTCGCGCGTCTCCTGGTAGTCGTCGCCCTTTGACTCGCGCGGATGGCGCGGTGCCGTGCGGGCGCAGTCGAAGGGCGCGCGCTCCTCCTCGGGGATCGGAACCCGGGGCTCGATCGCCACCACCTGCGACGCGTACGGCTCTCCGGTGAGGATGCGATAGGTCTTGTCGCAGACCGCGACGCGTTCGCCGCGCTCTAGCACATGGCCGTCGTCGTCCTCGACTCGCTTCCACGGCCCCCGGTAGATCACCGCGCGGTTGCCGTCTAGGCAGGGACCTTCCTTGCCCTTCACCGCCGTGATCGTGACCGAGCGGAACTCGATGCCTTCCGCCACTGCGAAGGGCGCCTGCTGCCATTGGTCGATGGCGATGCCGTAGAAGCCCACGGCCTCGAGCGCCTCGAGCAGCTTTTTCTCCTGGAAGGCACCGGAGACGCAGCCGCTCCAGAGCGCGGGATCGGCCCGCAGCTCCTCGGGCACCTCCTCGTCACTCACGATGTCGGAGATGGCGATGCGACCGCCGCGTTTGAGCACGCGGAAGATCTCCTGGATGAGCTTCGACTTGTCGCTCCCGGGTACGAGGTTGAGCACGCAGTTCGAGACGACGATGTCCACACTCTCATCGGGCACCATCGGCTGGTGGCGTCGCAGCCGATCCTTCTCTTCCTCGAGGCCGGGGAGATCGCCGACGTCGCGGACCGGGTGGCTCGCCAGCCAGTCGTCGAGTTGATCCAAATCCAGGGCGAGGTCCTGGATCTGACCTCGGCGGAAGTGGACATTGGCGTAGCCGACGCGCTCCGCGACCACCGGGGCGGAGCGGCGCGCCAGCTCGAGCATCTCGTCGTTCGTGTCGACGCCGATCACGACGCCCTTCGAGCCGACAAGCTGCGAGGCGATGAAACAGATCTTTCCACCGCCGCTGCCCAGATCGAGCACCGAGTCTCCCTCGCGCACGTAGCGGGACGGGTCCCCGCAGCCGTAGTCGCGCTCGATCACCTCTTCGGGGATGACCTTGAGGTATTGCGGGTCGTAGTCCACCGGGCAGCAGAGCTCCGCCTCACGCTCGCGCGCAGCAGCGGTGTAGCGCTCGCGGACGGCTTCTTCGGTGTCGAGCGCCTGGTGGCGGATCCGTCCCATCCGGTCGTCCTCCCGATGCGTCGCCCCTCGAAATACGCGCCTGGGGGCGATCCGATGTCAAACCCAGGCAAACCCGGAAGTCTCGAGGGTTCTGAGATGCCTTCTACTGCCCAGTGGTTTCACGGCGGTTTGTGTTTCCGCCCGGCCGAGACCGACCCTGAGCCGTCTCAAGCGAATCGGGCCGACGTCGAGCCCCCCGATCGCATCGGCGCGAAGTCGCTTAGAACGCCGACCTCGAGCCGTAGGTTGTCGAGCTGGCTCTTCACGACGTCGCCGATGCTCACGACGCCCACGAGCGCCTCACCCGCCATCACGGGAAGATGCCGAGCCTTTCGGCGAGTCATGGCGGACATGACGTGCTCGAGCGAGTCGCCCGGTGCACAGGTGATGGGGTGTGCGACCATGATGGCCGTCACGAAAAGGTACTCGGCGGCCGCTCCGTGCTCGGCGAGGGCGCGCACGAGGTCCCGCTCCGCAACCACGCCGATGACCCTCTGGGCCGCGTCGAGAACCACCAGCGAGCCGACTCCTTGCTTCGTCAGCCGCTCAGCGACCTCGGCCGCGGAGGTTTTCGCGTGGACGGTCTCCACGTGGGTGCCCTTCCTTCGGAGAATCGAGCTAACCGTCACGGTTCACCTCCTCTGTCCATCATGCGGCGGACGCCGGGAAGACCGCGCAGGCTTCCGGATCCCCGGGCAGCAGACCCGCCGGAAGGTCCTCTCGTTGGAGACCCCCGGAGCGTATCCACGATCGCGTCTGGGAATGGGCGGATCGCATCAGGTCCTCTGAGCGAGAGAAGTCGTACGCGTGCACGGGACTCGGGCAGACAGGAGGCACGACCCGGAAGCGGGCTTCTGAACCCAGGGCCTTCATATCCTCGAGCAGCTGGCGTGCGATCAACCGGTTCAGGGCCTGCAGGGTGATGCCCAGGGGGCCGGCCGACAACACCAAGCGCTCGAAGTCCAGACCGCTCATCAGCACCCTCACGCCATGGCCCACCTCGCCGAGCACGTTTTCTTGGGGCACTTCACAGTCTTCGAACACCAATTCGCTGGTATTCGAGCCCCGCATCCCCAGCTTGTCAAGCTTGGGAGAGGGAGAGAAGCCGGGGAACTGTCTTTCAACTAGAAAGGCCGTAATTCCCCTGGAGCCTGCATCCGGGTCGGTCTTGGCGTAC
>JACZXC010000468.1 GCA_022571825.1 Myxococcales bacterium
CTTAACCGCGGCGTCTGGCATCGGCTGGGGGACGTACCACCACTACCGCGCGCAACGCGAATCTGGCACGACCGCGGAGCAGACGACCATCGGGCCGGAAACTCCGAAAGCTCCGCAATGATCTCTGGCCTCCGTTCTCCGGGAAGAGGCCGGGGAATCGTCCCGGTCGATTGCGGTCCAGCACCCGAGACGGTCGGATGGGAAATGCGCCGCGCTGTGGCGCGATCGGTGCTGCTCGGCGAGCCCACGAGATCCTTTGGAAGGCGTCCGCGCATTTCGCCCAGGCGGAGCTCGACCGCCGGCCGAAGTGATGGTGTCGTTCCTCGACGAGCACCGCGAGGAGCACGCAGTCAGCTTTGCCTATGAAGCCTCCGGAATGGTTTCAGGTCGGGGGGTCTTGGCACCCCGTTCCAGTGCGGCACAATCGGATCCAGAAGCTCAGATAGTTTCCGAGGGATCAAGAGCAGATCCCGGCTCCTAACCGGACGGTCCCAGGTTCGAGTCCTGGAGGGCCCACCGCCAGCGCGTGGTGTAGAGCTGACACATGCCCGTTCTAACCCAGGTTGCGCTGGCTGCGCTTTCGGCGCTTCTGCTCGCCAGCGCGGTTGCGTGCGACCCGCCCGGAGAAGAGACCAAGAAATCCGACCTGGGGCCGGGTCGCTGGCACAAGCTTCACAGCGAGCGGGGCGAGCTTTCGCCGGAGACGCTCGACCTGATCGAGCAGCTCGAGTCGATCGGCTACGTGAGCGGTTCGGTGCCGTCGAGCACCCGCGGCATCACCGTCCACGATCGCGACCGCGCTCACGCCGGCCTCAACTTCTATACCTCTGGCCACGGGCCCGAGGCCGTGCTCATGGATATGGACGGCCGGGAGCTTCACCGCTGGCGCTACCCATTCGAGGAGGCCTGGCCCGACCACCCCCGCAAGCGCCCGCGTCAGACGAAATGGTGGCGCCGGGCAACCCTGCTCGAGAACGGCGACGTGATCGCCATCTTTGCCGGGTTCGGGATGATCAAGGTCGACAAGAATTCGAAGCTTCTGTGGGCGAGGAAGATCGGCGCGCATCACGACCTCGAGATCATGCCCAGCGGAGACATCTACGTGCTGACTCGCGTGCCGCACCTAGTTCCGCGGATCCACCCGAGCCAGGAGATCCTCGAGGACTTCATCTCGGTGCTCGACGCCGATGGGGTCGAGAAGAGACGCGTCTCGGTGCTCGAGGCGTTCGAGCGGTCGAAGTACGCCAAACCCTGGCGCGGCCGCGGCGACATTTTCCACACCAACAGCCTTCGGGTCCTCGACGGGCGCAGTGCCGATCGCGCACCGGCCTTTCGGAAGGGGAACGTGCTGCTCTCGATCCACGCCCTGGACCAGTTGGCCGTGGTGGACCTCGACCGGGCGGAAGTGGTGTGGACGCTGGAGCGCGATTTCAAGGGCCAGCACGATGCGAAAATTCTGGACGACGGCCATCTCCTGCTCTTCGACAACTTCGGGCGAGAGGAACAGTCCAGCGTGATAGAGCTCGATCCGGTGACCGGAGACCGGGTATGGGAATACCGGGGGACCCCGGAGCGACCCTTCTACTCGTTCACCTGTGGAACGGCGGACCGCCTGGACAACGGGAACACGATCATCGTCGAGTCGGATCAGGGACGGGCGTTCGAGGTGACCCCGGAGCGGGAGATCGTCTGGGAATTCTACAATCCGTTCCGCGCCGGCGAGAACGACGAATACATCGCGACGCTCTTCGACCTGAGGCGGCTGCCGCCGGACTTCACCGAGAGCTGGCTTGGGGCGGCGTCGACGCCCCGAGCACCCTAGTCCCAGTTCCTCCGGTTCTCCGGAGAGGACTCCAGCAGCGCCGAGACGAAGGGGAAGAGCGTCCTCGGTCACTCGACGTACCCCAGGCCCTCGAGGGCCTCTCGCTGCTCCGAAGTCACGGAGCCCCGCATCGGCAATCCCGCGCCGCGCCGTCGATGGCGGCGAACCCGACGGAGGATCTCCTCGCGCATGGCCGCGGCGACCTCCGGCTCCGCCCGCCGCTGGTTGATTGTCTCCTCGAAGTCGCGATCCAGATCGAAGAGCGCATCCGGTCCTTCCGTGTCGTGGAAATACTTCCAGCGCGGCCCGATCAGCGTCCAGCTAGACCCGGGTCCGTAGAGCGCCGCGCTCTTCTCTCGTTCCGAGAGCGCGAAGCGCCGGGTCGTGGACAGCACGTCCACGCCGTCGAACTGACGGGTCTCCAGAGGCAGAGACAGGGCAGCTGTCAGGGTCGGAAAGACGTCCACCAGGGAGACCAGCCCGGATACGCGCTCTCCCACCGGGCCGCGCCCCGCCG
>JACZXC010000089.1 GCA_022571825.1 Myxococcales bacterium
GTGATATCGGCAGAAAGTGGGATTGTGAGCGTGCAGAAGCTCGACGTCGTGCCATCGCAGTCGTTGTCAAAGCTGAAGCTGGCGCTGGACTTGACGGTGTAGAGGGGGTTATCGCCGCCCACGATCTGGCCCGAGAAGGAGAAGTTGATCGTCTGCGGCGTGGCCGCGATGGGAGAGGCGACGAGGAGCAACAGCAGAAGTCCAAAGACTATCAACCCGGCGGCTTTCGGGTACACGGGGGCCCTACCCGGTAGTCAACCCCGGGCGGATCTGCAGCAATAATCGTGCCTTGCTTAACCCACCTGCCGATGACGTTGGCATTGATGAGCTTGTTCGGTGACTTGGATCGAAACCGCCGCGCGGATCCAGGTCGGGCTCGGGGCGACGCTGTGGAAGTGCGTTTCATATTTTGGGTAAAGGTTTTCGCCGAACCCGTCCCGTTTCCCCGTGGGGTGGATGACGAGTTGTTGGCATTACGCTCCTGGCGACTATCGCCTCTCGTCACATCGGGAGCCGAAAGGCCCGGGCGGCGTTGTCCCACAGGATCTTGCGTTTGCTCTCCTCGGAGATCGGCTGCTGGTCGAGGCGCTCCATTCCCCAGGGCCAGGTCCCATCCGGATGCGGATAGTCCGTGTTGAAGAGCAGGTTGTCGTCGCCGACGAGATCCACCACGCTGGGGAGGGTGCGCTCGTCGCCCCGGGCCGCAACGTAGACGTTGCTCAGGAAATACTCCGTCGGAGACCGCATCATTTCCGCGTGCTCGGCCTTCCCAGAGAATTCCCAGTGCTGCTCCATGCGCTGGAGCCAGTAGGGCAGCCAGCCCGCGTCGGCCTCGACGTGCACCACGGTGAGGGCGGGGAAGCGCTCGAAGATGCCGTACCAGATCAGGCTCATCATCGCCGCCATCGCCTCGAAAGGGTGGGCGATGATGTGACCCGTGGTGTGGGTCTCCATGCGGTCGCCGTAGGACGGTATCCGCGGCGAGCCCGAGTCGTGCAGGCAGATCGGGAGCTCGAGGCGCTCGACCTCGCGCCAGATCGGGAAGAAGTCCGGGTGGTGGAGGTTGCGGCCCAGGCTCGGATTCGGCCGCACGTAGCAGGACACGGCCCCCATCTCCGCGGTTCGGCGGACCTCCTCGACGGCGAGGCGGGGTTCCTGGAGTGGAAGCATGGCGGCCCAGCGCAGACGCTCCGGTGCCGCGGAGCAGTACTCGGAGCTCCAGTCGTTGTAGGCGCGGCAGCAGGCCGCGAGCAGCTCGGGATTCTTGAACTCCCGACCCAGCAGCTGACCACCGACGGTGGGGTACAGAATCTGTGCGTCGACGCCCTCTTCGTCCATGTCGGCGAGTCGGCTGGTCGCGTCGAAGCGGGACTCCCGGGCGCGGGTAAAGCGCTCCATGCCGCGCACCAGGGCGGCGATGAACTCGGGAGAGTTCATCGGATACTTGCCCTCTTCGGCGGTCAGCGATCCGCCCTCCACCACCATCGTCTCGTGGCCGCCCAGCTTGGCGCGCCGCGGCGCTTCACCGCGGAAGCGGGCGTCGATGTACTTCTCCCACATCGACGCGGGCTCCATCTGGTGGCAGTCGGTATCGATGATTCGTCGTCCGTCGCGCATGGGACCTCCCTCAGAATTCAGTAGGTGCCTTGGCTTTCGAAGATGCGTCGCGGGTTGTCGACGGTGAGGGTCCGGATCTGTTCCTCGCTGACCCCTTCCTTTCGCAGGGCCGGGATCACGTCATCGGGGATGTGCCGGAAGTTCCAGCGCGGTAGGGCCCCGGCCATGAGGTCGGCGGGGAAGAAGTCGAAGTGGCAACAGGCGTCGTGGGAAAGCACCATCTGCTCGGCCTTCCCGCGACGGCACAGCGCCGCGACGGTGCTGACCCGCTTTTCCATGGACAGGTAGACGTCCACCCCGAAGCGGTCCATTCCGATCGTGCTGCCCCGGGCGAGGATCGACTCCAGGTGCTCCAGGTCTTCGGTGTCGCCGCAGTGGCCGATCACCACCCGACCGAGATCCACCCCCTCGCCGTCGAAGACGTCCTGCTGACCCGGCCCGACCTTGTGCTCCACCGACGTGTGGGTCGAAATCGGAACCCCGGTGGCGCGGTGGGCCCGCGCCGCGACCTCGAGGAGCTTCTGGTTCAGGGGTGTCACACCGAAGTGGTCGGTGGCGCACTTGATGATGCCGGCCTTGATGTCGGTGCCCTGGATCCCCTTCTCGATGTCCTGGACCAGCAGCTCCACCAGCCGATCGGTGGGCCAGCCGATCAGGGTCGGCTCTTCGGTCCAGTAGAAGCCCGTGGCGGCGATCACCTGCATCTCGGCTTTCTCCGCGACCTCGCGGATGACGTGGATATCGCGACCCAGGTTGATGGGCGTGAGGTCCACGAGGGTGCGGACGCCGCGCTCTTTGGCGGAGAGGAGCTCGGACACCGCGTGGGGAATGTGTTGCTCCCGGTCGTACCAGTGAGAGAACGCCTGCCGCAGCGACCAGTTCACGACCAGGATGTGCTCGTGCATCAGGGTGAAACCGAGATCAGCGGTTTCGATGGGACCCAACACTCCGTTGACCTTGGCCATGGTGCGACGCTCCTTCGGTGGGGCTGAGTCCATGCTACGCCGAATCACTCCCCGGCATCCGGCCGTCGGGGGGCCAGGAGGTGACTCCCTCCTCGAGGGGAATATCGACACTCTGGAGCAGAGACGAAATCAGCCGCCAGGCACCGATGGCGGTGGTGAGCTCGAGCAGCTCTTCGGACCCTCCGAGGTGGTGGCGGCAAAGGGCCCAGGTCTCGGGTGAGATGGCTCCTTTCTCGAGGGTCTCGTCGGTGGCGGCCAGGACGGCGCGATCGGCGTTGCTGAAGCGGTCCGACCCCCGCCAGTCCCGGACCGCCAGCAGGTCTTCCTCCGGGAGGCCCAGCTCCCGGGCGATCCGCCAGTGCTGGGTCCACTCGTAGTCCGATCCCGTGACCCAGCCGATGCGCATGATCACGAGTTCGCGCAGGCGCGCGTCGAGCTTTCCGCGGAAGAGCAGGGTCATGAGCAGGTCATTCAAGCGTTTGGCCAGGATCGGGTGGTTCAGCAGCACCCGGAAAATGTTGAGCTCCGCGACCTGTTCGGAGATTTCGACCTGCGCCGCTGCCTTGCGGGCGTCCTCCACGGAGAGCATCGGGATGCGGGGGTTCGGTTGACTCATGTCTCGACTCCATAGGCGCGCAGCACGTTGCGCCCGAGGAAGCCGGCGCGGGCCGACTCGGGCAGCTCGCGAACGATGCGAGCCACCTCGGGAATGTACTCCGGCGGGTGGTCCGGGTGGGGGAAGTCGGATGCCCAGAAGAAGCGATCCTCTCCGACCCGGGGAATCACGGCCGACAGCGTCGTCTCGTCGGGATCGCCCGAGATCCAGCACTGGCGCCCGAAGTAGAAGCTCGGCTTCTCCTTCAGCAGCTCGCGGACGAACATCCCCTGGGGCGACGCGTAGACCGCGTCCATGCGGTCGAGCCAGTAGCCGATCCAGCTCGCACCCGACTCGAGGACCACCACCCGCAGCGCCGGGAAGAGCTCGAACACCCCGTACTGGAACAGCGATGTGAAGGCATGGCGCACTGCGTCGGATGCAGTCACGTTGAGGAAGAAGGAGTACCGCATGCTCGTCACTTCGCCGAAGCGCCCCGGCGCCGCCCACTTGGGCTCGAAGGTCGGGTGGATGCCGAGGGGCAGCCCCAGCTCTTCCGCCGCTGCGAACACGCGATGATGATCCCGGTGGCCCAGGGCTCGGCGCGTCATGGCAAAGGGGGGAACCCATACGCCCTTGACGCCGTCCTTGGCGGCGCGCCGCAGCTCCGCTTCCGCCGCCTCGGGATCGCCGAGGGAGAGCTGTGCGATGGGGATCAGCCGCCCGTTCGAATCAGCGCAGAAGTCGACGATCCAGCGGTTGTAGGCCCGAATGTACGCCTGGGTGATCTCTTCGTCTTCGCACTCCGCCACCCAGAGTATGCTCAGGGTCGGGTATAGAAAAACGCGCTCCAGGTTTTCCTGGTCGAGACGCTGGATCCGCTCCTTGGGGTCCATCGCGCCGAGGGGTGCCTTGTCGACGTAGTCGAGGCCGGTCTTCGCCTCGCGCTCGTAGACGATTCCGCCCACGCGGTCCATGGCGCCCAGGCCCGCGGGCATCCCCTTGCGGACCAGCTTCGAGGGTCGGCCGTCGATCTCGACGTACTCCTTGCCGTCTTCGTCCTTTCGAATCCGGAGCGCGCGGCTCCGGTACCTCGGCTCGAGGTAACGCTCCCAGAGATCGGGAGGCTCGAGCACGTGTCCGTCTCCATCGACACCGCCGGGGAATTCGAGTCGGGGTAGTTGCTTCACGGGACCTCCGGGCGCTGCTGGGCAAGCCATGGATCCAGGGCCTCGATCACGAGATCCGCGGCCTCGACGTGGAGCCAATGACCGCGGTTCGGTATCTCCCGAAGCGTCGCATCCGGAAGCTGCTCGGCGATGATGCCCGAAGCTTTCGGCCCCATGGGATCTTTTTCGCCCACCAGCACCAGGGCGGGACAGCCGAGGGTCGAGAGCTTGGGCGTGAGCGGATCCCGATACAAGCTCTGGAGCGTTCGCGTCACGTGGGCGATTCCCCGAGCGTCGCCGGCGATGCGCTTGTCGCTGCGCTCTCCGTAGATCGCGCGGACGAGGCCCGCGGTTCCGTCGGTTTCACCGGCCCGGGCGATTCGCTCGTACCAGTCGGCGACCTTCTCACTGCACTGACTGGCGGTTCCGATCAACACCAGACCGGCGACCCGGTCGGGATAGGCCAGCGCCGTCGTCATCGCGATCACGCCGCCCATCGAGTGCCCCACCAGGATGGCCCGCGAGATCTCGAGTGCGTCGAGCAGCGCGACCACGTCGCGGGCCAGGTCCTCACGCCGGTAGGGACCCGGCGGAGCGTCGGACTCACCGTGCCCCCGCAGATCCAGGCGAATCGCGCGACCGCGCTCGGACAGCGGTCCGACCAGGCGGTCCCAAATTTCGAGCTGATCGACGAGACCGTGGAGGCAGAGGAAATCGGGCGGCCCGGTTCCGCTCGAGGCGATGCGAAGCGAATGATCGCCGACGGCGAGGCGGGACGTGGGCGCTCCGCGGGATCCGTTGCTCCTCAGATGCAACCCTCGTACTCCTGTCCCATCACCAGCGTGTACGGGCGGCCCTTTCCGATGGGGGACATGCCCTCGGCATACCGGCAGGTCGCGCTGGCGTAGTGGGCGGAGATCGCGCGTCGAAAGCCCCGGGTGCGATTGCGGCCGGAGCCGTGCAGGAGCAGCGGGTGAAAGAAGACCGTGTCACCCGGATCCATCTCGAGGTGCATGCGCTCGGTCTGGGCGCTCGCGTCGGCGGCTCCCACGTAGAGGAAATTCACGTGCTCCCACTCGGGGTTCACGTGCTTCTGCAGCGGGCCCTTGTGAGTGCCCGGCACGACCACGAGACAACCGTTCTCGCGGGTGCAGGGCTCGAGGGCCGTCCAGGTCGCCACGATCTTTTCCGCCGGGCGGAAGGGAAAGTAGAGCAGGTCCTGATGCAGCGGGTGGCGCCCGTCGACTCCGGGCGGCTTGTTGATCAGCATGTTGTGAATCGATTTGATGTCGGGGCCGATGAAGGACTCGACCCAGCTGAGCAGGACCGGATGCCGGGCATAGCCTTCGAAGAGCACCGGATCGTTGTGAAAATCCTGAATCTTGGCGATGGCTGCCCGGGGGTCGTCGGGATCGACGGCGCCCTTGGCGACCATGACGTCGCGCATCACGAGCATGTCGGGGGCGGGCTCGACTTCGCCGTCGATGATGGCGAGGAAGCGCTTCTTCCAGGTCTCGAGCTCCCCGTCGTCGAACAGCCGGCGCACCAACACGAAACCCTGTTCTTGATAAGACCGGCGTTGGTGTTCGCTGAGGGGCGACGAGGACATGGTGCTTGGCTCCGGGTGCACACGGTTATACAATAGGAAAACGCCAACGTCGATTGGATAATCGCCATGCCCTCGATCGCACTCCCCAGCAAGACGCTCGCCATGGTCCAGACGGCGCCGCGAAAGCTCGAAGCCCAGGACCTCCCCATTCCCGAGATCGGCGACGCCGACGCGCTGCTGCGGATCGATGCCTGCGGGATCTGCGGCAGCGACTACGAGCAGTTCGCGGGCGTCCTCAAAACGCCCATGCCGGTGATTCCCGGACACGAGCCCCTCGGCACCATCGCCAAGATCGGCGACGGTGCCGCGAAGCGCTGGGGGGTGGACGTGGGCGACCGCGTCGCGGTCGAGACCATGCTCTCGTGTCGCTTCTGCCCCGAATGCCTGGCGGGGCGTTACCACCTCTGCCGTTCTCGGAGGATCTACTCCTACCTCCCGCTCTCGGAGCCGCCCGGGCTCTGGGGCTCCTATTCCGAGTACATGTACCTGGACCCGAACTCGATCGTGCACAAAATCGATCCGGCGCTTCCCCCGGAAATCGCGGTGATGTTCAATCCGCTCGGCGCGGGATTCCGCTGGGCCGTCGAGATCCCGCGAACCGGTCCCGGCGACACGGTTCTCATCCTCGGCCCCGGACAGCGCGGACTCGCCTGTGTGCTCGCCTGCCGCCAGGTCGGCGCCGACCGGGTGATTGTTACCGGCCTTGCGGCGGACGCCCGAAAGCTCGACCTCGCCCGCGAGTTCGGGGCCGACCACACCATCGATGTCCAGAACGAGAATACGAAGCAGCGGGTCCGCGAGCTGACCGACGGCCGCGGTGCCGACGTGGTGGTCGACGTCTCCTCCTACTCGACGGAGCCGGTGACCGAAGCCCTGGACTACGTCGCCCCGGGTGGCACGATCGTCCTGGCCGGAGTCAAGGGTTTCAAGCCGATTCCCAACTTCATCTCCGACAAGATCGTGCTCAAGGAAATCTCGATCCGCGGCGCCATCGGTGTGACCTCCACGGGTTATGCCAGCGCCATCCGGATGATCGAATCGCGCCGGGTCCCCCTCGAGAAGATGCACACCCACGAATTCGGCCTGCGCGACGCGGAGCTCGCGATTCGCACCCTGGCCCGGGAAGTTCCCGGCGAGGAGTCGATTCACTCGTGCCTGATTCCGGGAAGAGATTGACCGTGGAGTTCATCCGCCGCTGGATCGAGAAGTCGGCCTACAGCGTCGCGCTGGGTGTTCAGCTCGAAGAGATCACCGATGACGCGGCACGACTTCGACTTCCCTACGCGGACGGGAACTCGAATCCGGGCAAAGCGCTCCACGGAGGCTGCGCGGCCTCCCTGGCCGTGATCGGCGCCCACGCCGTGGCGCGCGGGGCCATGGGGGCGGAGTCGGGTCCCTGGCACACGGCGGCTCTCCAGGTGAATTACCTGGCGGCGGCCAAGGACGAAGCGGTCGTCGCCGAGGCGCGATTGCTGCGCCGGGGCAAAGCCCTGTGCTTCGCCGAAGTCGATGTTCGCACCGAAGACGCCAAGCCGATCGCCCACGCGACGGTGATGGTGCGCGGGCGTTTCGGCGCAGAGCCCGCACTGCCGTCGGCAGCCACGGGAGATGCCGGCGAGTCCGACCCGGGGCCCATGGGCCCATTCATCGGACGCGTGCCCTTCATCGGGAACCGCGGCATCGCCGTCGAGCACATGACCGGAGGCCGCTCGCGCCTGATCATGCCCTATCGAGACGGCAACGGAGACGAGAGCGGCGGTGTCCACGAAGGCGCCGTGCTGGCGCTGCTCGACACCACCGGCGCCATGGCGTCCTGGGCGGAGACCGGCCCCGGTCGCTACCGGGCGTCGACCCCTTCGATCCAGGCGCAGCTCCTGGCGCCGCCACCCAAGGATGATCTGGTCGCCTACGGGCACCTGGTGCAGCGCGACAACGAGATCTTGTGGAGCGAGGTCGAAGTGGCCGGGGCCTCGGATGGCAAACTGTGGGCGCGGGGAACCGTGATCTACCGGATCCTCACTTGATGGGGCGGGTCGTCGATGCAAGCCGGGCCGCGATTGCGGCGCCGCAGCTTCCGTTACGCCCGTGCCAATCTCAATCGAACCGCACGTCCTTGAGGAAGCCATCGTCGAATGTCCAGGACGTCCCGCTCGAGCTGTCGATGTCCAAGCGATTGTTCTACCCGCGGTCGCCGTCGGCCAGCGTCTCGATCAACGCGCCCAGATTCAGCTCCCCTTCCCGGGTCTGACCCCCGATCTCGAGGAATCGGGACATCCGCTCCTGGGAGCTTCGCGTGGCCAGCGCGCGCTGGAAGGCGTGGGCCTCCTCGAGCAGCCCCTCCACCGTCGGAAGTTCCGCCGCATCCACCGACGCCTTCGCCAGGGCGATGGCCTCGCTTGGAAACGAGGCGATCCTCCGAGCGAGTCGGTCGACGAAGGGACCGAGTTCTTCCGCCGGAAGCGCGCGGTTGATGTAGCCGTAGCGCTCGGCGAGCTCGGCGTCGAAGTCCTCGCAGCCCAGCACGACCTCCAGCGCCCGGCTCCGTCCCATCAGACGCGGAAGCCGCTGGGTCCCGCCGCCCCCGGGAATGATTCCCAGGGCCACCTCGGGCTGCGACAGCACCGCCCGGCCGATCGCGCCGAACCGCATGTCCAGGGAGAGCAGGAATTCGCTGCCGCCGCCCCGCGCACGCCCCTCGATCTTTCCGATCGTGACCTTCGGCATCGTCCGGAAACGCTCCACCATCTGGTGAAAGAAATTGAGCTCGGTGGACTTGGGCCCCGGCTGCTTCGGGAGGGTCTGGATCAACGCCACATCGGCATGGGCGATGAAGAAATCGGGGTTGGCGCTTTCGAATACGACCACCCGCACCGTCGAGTCCGACTCGAGCTCGGCCCCCAGCCGTGCCATGTCCCGCATCAGCTTCAGGTCGAACAGATTGATCGGGGGGTGGTCGATGCGGACCACAGCCACACCGCTGTCGGTATGAACCCGCAGGCATTCGAATTGCTCGTAGGGCATCGCGGTCTCCTCGTGGGTCTGAGTGGCGGCGCTTCGGGTCAGCGACCCTTCCAGAGGGCGGGTCGCTTCTGCGCGAAGGCGCGGGTGGCCTCGGCGGCGTCCTCGGTCTTTCGCAGGGGCGCGCCGATTTCCTCCTGGCGTCGGTAGGCTTCCTCGAGGGGGAGAGACAGGAGCTCGCGGATACCCCGGCGGGTCTCGCGGACCGCGAGGGGGGCGTTGCCGGCGATCACCGCGGCGCTGGCCAGGGCGGTGGGGAGGAGGTCTTCGG
>JACZXC010000469.1 GCA_022571825.1 Myxococcales bacterium
CCGGCGTGGATCCGGGCCACCGCCGTCTTGGTCGCCGGGATCAGCGCCGCGGCGGTGGGAAGCGCGACGGCGGAGCTCGCCGCCACTCCGGGCTTCGTGGCTCGCCACGCCCAACGTCTCGCGCGGCTCCCCGGGCTTTCGCCCATCGAGCTGAACGAACGCGCCTGGGTCATCGCGATTGCGCCCGAGACCACCGATGATGAGCTGAAAGCGGCGCTGCTGCTGGCCGAGCGCGCGGTTCTCGAGACCCAACGCTCCATCCCCGCCGTTCTCGATACCCTCGCCGAAGTTCAGTTTCTCATGGGATGGCCCGACCGCGCCATCGCCACCATCGACGAGGCGATTGCCCAGGATCCCGGCCAATCGTACTACCGAGAGCAGCGAAAGCGTTTCGCCGGGGAACGCGCGGCGGATGACCGGCCCGAGGGGCCGTTCTTCATGCCCGCTCCGTCCCCGGAGCCCGCGCCTTTGGCTCCGGCCCAAGAGCAGGGGCTCACGGTCTGATCTCGTCGCCGTCGGTGGCGACGACGATGCGTCCGTCGAAGTAGTCGTCGACCTGGCTCGTCAGCTGAAAGTCGTAGACCGGGGGCGGCTGCAGCCTCACGAGTACAAGGGTTTCGACGCCGGCGCCTCGGGCGAGAGCCCCCACCTCGTCGATCCCCGTGTGTAGGGCGGCCTCCCTGCGGGCGGTTTCCGGTTCGATCTCCAGCGGGCTCTGGGCCGCGAGTTCTGGCGTCGGGACGAGGACCAACTCGTGAACGAGGACGTTCGCGCCCCGGGCGAAGTCCTCAAGTGCACCGAGGCCCCATCCCGCGCTGCCCACCACGGCGGATCGATCCCGCCACTCGAAGCGGTAGGCCAGTGCCTCCAGCGGGCCGCCGGGGATTTCGCCGGCGCGCACAGCCAGCTCACCGAGTCGTTCGGACCACCCGCCCGCGACTTCGATCGCATGGAACCGAGCGGCCGCCGGCGGAAGGTCACGGGCCCGGGCGGCGGCGGCGACACCCCGCTGATGCCCCGCCGTGAGGGCTCGGGCCAGCTCGGTGGTACCCGGGGGGCCGACCAGCCGCAACGGTTGTTTGCGTCCATCGAGCCAGCCACTGAGCAGCAGGTCGTCCAGGCCGACGGTGTTCTCGGGAAGCAGGCTGGTGAGAAAAACCGTGTCGGGCTGGGAGACGGGGATTCCGGATGCGCGCAGGGCTTCGGAAACGCCGCGACCCGCATCCACCAGGACGATCCGCCCAGCTAGCGCCACGGCCATCGCGGGCCCCCGGCGATCCAGATTCTCGAAGGCGCCGCCGGTACCGACGGTGATCAGCGTCAGCCGGGGGAAGTGCCGGGGATCCAACGGCGAGATTCCGGCGATGACCCGATCGTAGCGGTGTGCGCTGCACGTGAACGCCCAGCTCAACGCCGCCATCGTCAACACGATGCCCAGGCCGAAAACGCGCAGCGTCGTCACGAGAAGTCGACGTTACCGTCTTTCTCACGCGAGCGAAGGTCCATCAAAAAAGCCCCGGGAGCAGGTTCGGAACCCTCTTGCGGCTACGGCGTCCGCGCTCCCGGGGCGGTGGCGCTGGGAACCTCTGCGTCCCAGACGCCGAAACATTTCAAGCGATTCGGTCGGGCGTCAGGGCGCCGCCACCTCACTCGCCGTAGAACATTGTTGATGCACTGAATCACCTCCATTCCGGCGTAGGGAATACCCCGCGAGGCCCAGACCTCGCTTCCACTCCCGGCTGCCGGGGTGGTCGCCGAAACCGCCCCTACCAGGCCGCCCTACCCCCCGGACCCGCACGGGCATCGGGGCGAAGGACTCGGGGACGAGTGAGGTCCCCTGCTCACGAACGTATCGGAACCTCCGCCGCTTCACCACAGGCCGCTGTTTCGCGATCCTCCGCACACCGGGCCCTCGTGCAGCGCCATCCGGGACTGGCGCCGCGGGGGGGAGGGAGGGCTGGGGTCGTCTCGGATGGACCGGGTCGAGCCATCCCCGTCCGAGCGGTCGAATTCGTCCCGCCCGCGACGCGAACATATAGTGGGGGCATGTCGGAGACTGACCCGCCGGCCTCCACCGAACCTCTGACGCCGCTGGCATTCCTGGAGCGAACCGTCCGGGTATTTCCCGGCAAGACCGCCATGGTCTACGGGGAACACCGATGGACCTATGCCGAGTTCGGCCATCGCGTGGGTCAATTCGCGGGCGCCCTGGTCCGGGCCGGTGTGCAGCCCGGCGACCGCGTCGCCATGATCGCTCCGAATGTTCCGGAACTGCTCGAGGCGCACTTCGCGGTTCTCCGGGTGGGCGCGGGGTTGGTGGCGATCAACACGCGT
>JACZXC010000090.1 GCA_022571825.1 Myxococcales bacterium
CCCGTTCCCCGCACACCCCGGAGCCCGCACCGGGGGACACCCCCGAGACCCCGCGCCCGCGCCCGCCCCAGCGCCCCGACTGGCTCTGGCCCGGGGTCGCCCTCCTGATCGGCTTCGCCATGATGACCGTCCAGACCGTTCTGATCCGCCTGGGCGGGCTCGCCTTCGGCTCCTCCCAGTTCACGTTCTCGATGGTGGTGGCGGTCTTCGTTCTCTGCATCGCCCTGGGCAGCTTCGGGGTCTCGGCCCTGCCGCGAATTCCCCCGTCGCTCCTGGTCGTCACCCTGTGGGCCCTGGTCGGGCTGCTCGGCCTGCTCTACCTGCGCGCCGACGAGGCGCCCTACTGGGCCCACGTCCTGCGCAGCCTGTTCGAGGATCACGCCGCGGCCTTCTACCCGTACACTCTGTCGGCCTTCGTCGGGGTGCTGGCCGTCATCGGTCCCGCCGTCGCGCTCTCGGGGGCAACCCTGCCGCTGATCTTTCACCACCAGCGGCACCAGGTGAATCACCTGGGCGACCTGGCCGGAAGGATCTACAGCTGGAACACCGTCGGGTCGCTGCTCGGCGCCCTCCTCAGCGGCTATGCCCTGCTCTTCTGGCTCGACCTCCATCAGATCTTTCGCCTGGCGATGGCGGCGGCGGTGGTCGCCGCTGGCCTGGTGAGCCTGCGAACCCTGCCAACCCGGGCGCCGACCTGGGCCATCGGAGCCTCGATCGCGGCCCTGGGCGGAACCGCTCTGCTCCCCGCGTGGTCCCCCGAACGCCTCTCGATGGGGCTCTTCCGCGAGCAGACCGCCCTGGCCTACACCTTCGACGGCCCGGAAGTCTTCCTTCGCGAACACGCCAAGCCGAAGCTCCTGTTCTACGAAGACGGCCCCACCGCGTCGATCGCCGTCAAGCAGCTCAAGCTGAAGGACGGCCGGGTCCATCGCAGCATCGTGACCAACGGCAAGTCCGACAGCGCCGTGTACGCGGACTACGCCACCACCGGGATGCTCGCGCTGCTCCCCGCGATCTTCGCCGAGAAGGCCGAGCGCGCGTTCGTGATCGGCTACGGCACCGGGGTGACGGCCGGGGAGCTCGCCTCTCTTTCATCCATCCGCGAAGTCCTCGTGGCCGAGATCTCGCGGGAGGTGATCGCCGCCGCGCCGCTCTTCGACTACGCGAATCGCGGCGCTTCCAGACACAAGAAGGTCCGTATCCTGCGGGGCGACGCCTATCGAACCCTACTCCGCACGGACGGGCTGTTCGACATCATCAGTGCCGAGCCGAGCAACCCCTGGGTAGCGGGGATCGAGATGCTCTACAGCCGCGAGTTCCTCGAAGCCGCCCGCGACCGACTCTCGCCAGGGGGTGTGCACGTACAGTGGTTTCATGTGTACGAGACCGACGACCCGACCATCGCGATGGTGCTTCGGACCTATGCCGACGTCTTCGAACAGGTCTCGGTCTGGTACGGAAGGGGAGACGATCTGCTCCTGCTCGGTTTTCGCGATTCCGTTCACGCCCTCGATCTGGATCGCCTGGAGCACCGCGCGACGCGGGGCGACATCGCAGCCGGGCTTCGCCGTTGCAACATCGGCAGCTTCGCAGAGCTCCTGGCCCACGAGCTGCTGCCTCTCGGGGTGGTGCACGCCACCGCGCTGCCCGGCGAGCTGCACACCCTGCTCCACCCGCGTCTGAGCCACCGGGCCGGGCGGGCCTTCTTCGTCGGCCGACGTGGAAGCCTTCCGACCACGGCCGGTCTCGATCCGTCCCGCCGGGGTGCTCGCAACTCAATGGCCGGCCGCTATCGAGAGAGTCAGGGGGGCACTCTGCCCGACGAGTTCCGCGCCGCCCTGATCCGGGAGTCGTGCGAACACCGTCCCCGGATCTGTGCTGTGCTGCTCGCTGATTGGACCTACGAAGCCCCAACCTCCCTCGCGCGGCAACGCCTGCAGCGCGAGATCCAGGCGCAGCCCAGACTGGCGGCGGCGGTGAGCCCCAGCTTGATCAGCTCCCTGGCGCGGCTCTACGGCAAGGCGAGTGCGGCTGCCGAAGCCGAGGATGGGCTCGAGGCCGCGACCCGGGCCACCCGACTCTTCATGCAGTACTACCATCATGCCGCACCGTTCTCGCGCCGGGTGCTGGTGGATCTGTGGCGGCGTTGCCGAGAGGATCCGGAGCAGCGGGAACGCTGCGACAACGCAAGGGCCAAGGCCGAGAGAGTCCTCGGCGACCTCGCGGGTGAAGCGCCGCGGGCCGGGGCGTGACGAAACCGGAACAGACTCGGGCGATTGCGGCCTGGCTCGCAGTCTGTGGCTGGATTGCCCTGATCACGACGTTATCCGGCGAGGGCTTCTCGAACCAATCCACCTCCCGATTCATCGGCCCCCTGCTGGGCTGGCTGTTCCCCGATGCGGCTCCCGGGACGATCGAGGCCCTCCATGACGGGATCCGCAAGACAGCCCACGCCGTCGAGTACGCCGTCCTTGCAATCCTGGCGTCGCACGCGGTCCGATGGAGCATTCCACTCGGTCCCCGAGGATCCACGGCTCTGGCGCTGACCCTGGTGCTCGCGGTCGCCACGGCCGACGAGACGCACCAGGCAAGCCTCCCGGAACGAGACGGCTCACTGTGGGACGTGGCGCTCAACGGAGTCGGCGGCGCCGCTGGATTGGGTCTCTTTTTCGCGTTCCGACGGACCCGCGGAGAGGGACGCGCTTCTGATAGGGTAGGCGCGGGGAGATGACCATGGCACCCGGCTACGAAGAAATCGTCGCGGGGCTCACCGGCCCCGGCGGTCCCTTCGAGCTCGTCACCGAGACCGTTCGGGGACGGCCTATGCGGATGTTCAAGAACCGCGAGAAGTCGATGCGCGAGAAGGTGGCCAACGCGGGTCTGCGGGGCGACACCGAGTTCCTGGTCCAGGGCGACCGACGCATTGCCTATGGCGAATTCACACGACGGGTCTGGGGCGCTGCCCGCGCGCTCGAACGAAACCACGGCCTCCGGGCCGGAGATCGACTCGCGATCCTCGCCTACAACCGCCCCGACTGGCTGATGGCGCTGTTCGGAGCGACGTCGGCGGGTGCGATCGGTGTGGGTCTGAATGGCTGGTGGGTCACCGAGGAGCTCGAATACGGACTCACCGACTCCGGCAGCCGCTTCCTCGTCGTGGACGAGCCCCTCTACCCGCGAGTCGAGCCACTGATCGGAAACATCAAGGGTCTCGAGACGGTTTTCTACATCGGGGAGCACCCGCCTCGGGGAACCGTTCCCATCGCGGAGATCCTGGAGCCCAGTGACGAGGCGCCGACGGTCTCGATCCAAGAGGACGACCCCTTCATCATCCTCTACACCTCGGGAACCACCGGTCGCCCCAAGGGCTGCATCACCACCCACCGCGGAACCATCGCCCAGGTGCTCGGCATCATCTTCGCCAGTGTCGTCGGAGCGGCGACCGGCGGCAGCACGCCTCTGGGCAAGAATGGAGGGGCGCCGACCTCGCTGCTCTCGTCGCCCCTCTTCCACGTGGGCGGCCTGCACTCGGGGTTTTGCACCGCGATGACCGCCGGGGCCCGTATCATCTTCACCGAGGGCCGATTCGATCCAGAGCAGGTGATGCAGCTGATCGAGCGAGAGAAGATCAGCATGTGGGGAGCCATCCCCACCATGCTCCACCGAGTGGTCCACTCACCCCACATCGCGCGCTACGACCTTTCCAGTCTGCGGACGGTCTCCTTCGGAGGCGCCCCCACGGCACCGGAGACCATCGACAGAGCCCGAGAGGTGTTGCCCGTCGAGCCGAGCTTCTCCAATGCCTACGGTCTGACCGAGACCCACGGCGTCGCCACCCTCAACGGCGGCAAGGATCTCCTGGACCGCAAGACGTCCATCGGACGGCCATTGCCCTTCGTCGGACTGAAGATCGTCGACGACGCGGGGAAAGAGGTACCCGATGGGCAGCTCGGCGAGCTCATCTTGAACGGACCCACCATCACCCCGGGGTACTGGAATCGGCCCGAGGCCACCGCGGAAACCATTCGCGACGGTTGGCTCTACACCGGGGATCTCGGCTATCGCGACAGCGAGGGCTTCACCTTCATCGTGGACCGGGCCAAGGACATGATCCTTCGCGGCGGAGAGAACGTCTATTGCACCGAGATCGAGAACTGCCTGGCCGACCATCCCGCCATCGATGAGGCCGCGGTGATCGGCGTCCCGGACCCGGAGCTCGGGGAGCGGGTGAAGGCCATCGTGAGGCGCGTCAAGGATGCAAACCTGGACGCCGCGGCGGTGCAAGCCCATGTCTCCCAGCACCTGGCTCGATTCAAGGTGCCGGAGTTCGTCGAGTTCACCGATGAGCCGCTCCCGCGCAACGCCGCCGGAAAGCTGCTCAAGAATCTCTTCCGGAAAGACGGCGCCCCGAACGCGGCGAAGCCCGGGTAGGAGTTCGGATTCGTGAACGCGGCGCTGCTCGCGGCGATGACGTTCGTTCTCTTCGCCCTGGGCTACCGCTTCTACTCGCGGTTCCTTTCCGATCGAATCTTCGCGCTGGCCGAGGACGAGCCCGTCCCCTCCCGGGAGTTCGAAGACGGCGTCGACTTCGTTCCCACCCCCAAGTCGGTGCTCTGGGGCCACCACTACACTTCGATCGCCGGGGCCGCCCCGATCGTCGGGCCGGCCATCGCAGTGATCTGGGGCTGGCTCCCGGCGCTGATCTGGGTGGCCCTGGGCACCGTATTCATGGGGGCCGTCCACGACTTCTCCGCCCTCGTCATCAGCCTTCGCAACCGCGGACGCTCCATCGGCGAAGTGACGGCATCGGTCATCGGCCCCCGGGTTCGCACCGCGTTCCTGTTGATCATCTTCTTGCTGATCTGGATCGTGCTCGCGGTCTTCGCTTTCATCATCGGAACGCTCTTCGTGCGCAACCCCGGCGCGATATTTCCCATCAACGTCCAGATTCTCGTCGCCCTCGTCCTCGGGTGGCTGGTCTACCGGCGCGGCGTGCGTTGGTTCGCCCCGTCGATCGCCGGTTATGCGGTGCTGCTCGGCGCCGTCTTCGCCGGCGACGCCTTCGCCGCGCAGTTTCCCGTGATCACGACGTTGTCGGTCTCGACCTGGGTCTGGATCCTGTTGCTCTACTCCTTCGCCGCCTCGGTTCTGCCCGTGTGGGTCTTGCTGCAACCGCGCGATTATCTCAACGCCCACCAACTGATCACCGGTCTGGTGCTGCTCTCCCTCGGTCTCGTGGTCTTGAACCCCACGATCCAGGCACCCGTCGTGAACCCTTCGCCGCCCGGCGCGCCGCCGATGATCCCGTTCCTGTTCATCACCATCGCCTGCGGCGCGATCTCGGGTTTCCACGGCCTGGTGGCCTCGGGCACGACTTCGAAACAGATCGGGTGCATGACCGACGCCCGGGCCATCGGCTACGGCGGAATGCTGGGCGAAGGCCTCCTGGGGATGCTCGCGGTGCTCGCGGCGACGGCCGGCTTCGCCACCGCCGCCGACTGGGGAAGCCACTACGCGAGCTGGGGCGAGGCCTCAGGCCTGGGACCGAAGCTCGATGCCTTCGTCGGCGGAGGGGCCCGCTTCGTGTCCGCCCTCGGTGTACCCCTCGCAACCGGTCGGACTTTCATCGCGGTGATGGTCATCGCCTTCGCGGCGACATCCCTCGACACCGGCGCGCGGATCCAGCGTCTGATCATCGCCGAGCTGGCTGAGGCCGCCGGCGTGCGCCCCCTCACGAACCGCTACGCGGCGGGCGCCCTCGGAATCGGCGCCGCGCTGCTGTTGGCCCTCACCCAGGCGGGAGGCAAGGGGGGGTTGATCCTCTGGCCCCTATTCGGCACGACCAACCAGCTGGTGGCCGGCGTGACGCTGCTGGTGGTCTCGGTGTGGCTGCGACGCCTGGGCCGACCCGTCGTGTACACCCTCGCGCCGATGATCTTCGTGGGCTCGGCGACCGTGATCGCGATGCTGGGCGAGCTTCGCGGCTACTTCGCCCACTTCTCGGATCAGTGGCTGCTCGCGGTCATGGGGAGCCTGATTCTGGCTCTCGATCTGTGGGTCATCCTCGCCGGCGCGCGGGTACTGATGGCGAAGACTCCATCGCCCCGCTGATCCGCGGTCACGGTTCGTCCGCGCTGGGCCGGGCGAGTTCGCTCGCCCTCGCGTGGCACCAGCCCGCGTGGAGAAGCACCGTTCCGGGCCGGAGGCCGCTCACGGTGCCCAGGTGCGCCACCAGGGCGATCTGTCGACCCGCGTGTTCCCGCGAGATCTGAGCCGCCGCAGCGCGCACGCGACGGCGCAGCTCACGTCGACTCTCACCCCCGCCGGGGCGCGCATCCGGCTCGCCGGACTCGAAGCGCGCCAATGCCTCGGAGTCCGCACGGGAAATCTGGTCGCGGGTGAGCCCCGTCCACGAACCCACGTCCAGCTCCCGCAGTCGGGAATCCAGTTCGGGCGTCAATCCCCAGACCCCGGCGAGAATCGCCGCCGTCTCGGCGGCGCGCCCGAGATCGCTGGCGATGACGCAATCGACCCTCTCATCGGCCAGCTCCCTCGACAGCCGCGCCGCCTGCCGCCGTCCTTCTTCCGAAAGCGGCGGGTTCGCCTGGCCCTGCCAGCGACCCTCGGCATTCCAGGTCGATTGGGCGTGGCGGATCAAGAGAAACCGGGTCTCGCGCGGCACCAGAACGACGATACCGGAGGCCCGTCCCCCGGCCGCATCCCCGTCTTCGCCGGGCCGTCGCTCCGGCCGGCAGGCCGGCAGGCCGGCAGGCCGACGGGCCGCCCAGCCGGCAGGGCGTTGACCCGCTCCAAGCGGGGTGGTAAACGCGTCGCGGGCGGGGAAGATCGCGAAAACGCTCCGCACGAGGGGTCAGAGAGCGGATGGCAACCCCCGAGGCCGAGACGATCCATACCTGCCCGATGCACCCGGAGGTCAAGAGCGAAGGACCGGGAAGCTGCCCCCGGTGCGGAATGGCCCTGGAGCCGGCGGTGCCGGTCGCGCCCGCGGCGCGCACCCAGTGGACCTGTCCGATGCACCCTGAGGTCGTTCGCGACGTCGCCGCAAGCTGCCCGATTTGTGGGATGGCCCTCGAGCCGAACACGTTCTCTTTCGACCGGGAAAATCCCGAGCTGACCGACATGAGGCGCCGCTTCCGCTGGAGCCTGGCGCTCACGCTTCCGGTCTTCGTTCTCGCGATGTCCGAGATGTTCCCGGGGAATCCGCTCGAAACCGAACGGGCCCTCGTGGTTTGGATCCAGCTTCTGCTCACCTCACCGGTGGTGCTGTGGGGCGGATGGCCCTTCTTGCAACGGGGTTGGGCGTCGATCGCGTCGCGGCACCTCAACATGTTCACCCTCATCGCCCTGGGAACCGGCGCCGCCTATCTCTACAGCCTGGCCGCGACGCTGGTGCCCGAAGTCTTTCCGAAGTCGTTCCGAACCGATGCGGGCGGGGTTCCGGTCTACTTCGAAGCCGCAGCGGTGATCGTGACGCTGGTGCTGATGGGCCAGGTACTGGAACTCCGGGCGCGCCACCAGACGGGCACGGCCATCCGGGCGCTCCTCGGCCTGGCACCTCACACCGCGCGCCGGGTTCGCGAAGACGGGAGCGAGGAGGACGTCCCCCTGAACGACGTGCGGCCCGGGGATCGACTTCGGGTGCGGCCGGGAGAGAAAGTACCGGTGGACGGCGTGGTCCTCGACGGAGCCAGCGCCGTGGATGAATCGATGGTCACCGGAGAAGCGATTCCGGTCGAGAAAGGACCGGGACATCAGCTGGTCGGTGCCACCGTGAACGGAAGCGGAACCTTCTTGATGCGGGCCGAACGGGTCGGCGCCGAGACCTTGCTGGCGCAGATCGTGCAGATGGTGGCCAAGGCCCAGCGGAGCCGTGCGCCGATTCAGAAACTGGCGGACAGCGTCGCCGGCTTCTTCGTGCCCGCGGTGATTGGAATTGCCGCTTGCAGCTTCGTCGCCTGGGCCCTGCTGGGCCCGCCCCCCCCCATGGCCCATGCGCTCATCAACGCCGTCGCGGTGTTGATCATCGCCTGTCCCTGTGCCCTCGGCCTCGCGACCCCGATGTCGATCATGGTGGCCACGGGTCGGGGTGCGACCCTGGGCGTGTTGTTTCGAGACGCAGAGGCGATCGAGGTCCTCGGCAGCATCGACACCCTGGTGGTGGACAAGACCGGCACCCTGACCGAGGGGAAGCCGCGATTGATGCTGGTAAGGCCCGCAAAAGGCTGGGACGAGGCCGTCCTCCTGCGCCTGGTCGCCAGCCTCGAACGCGGAAGCGAACACCCGCTGGCGGGGGCCATCGTGGCCGGGGCACAGAGTCGGGGAATCGAGCTGGCGCCCGTCGAGGGCTTCGATTCGGTGACGGGACGGGGCATTACGGGACGGGTGGAGGGCCGCGAGGTCACACTCGGCAACGCGAGCTTCCTGGCGTCGCGCGGGGTGGATCTCGGCGATTCGATCGCGACAGCCGAAAGATTGCGGCGGGAAGGGCAGACCGTTCTCTTCGCCGCCGTCGACGGTCGGGCTGCGGGTCTGCTCGGCGTGGCCGACCCACTCAAGGAGTCGACGCCGGAGGCGATCCGGCAGCTCAAGTCCGAAGGTGTCCGCGTCGTGATGCTGACCGGCGACGGTGCCACCACGGCCCGCGCGGTGGCCTCCCGGATCGCCATCGATCAGGTCATCGCCGATCTGCTGCCGGAACAGAAGCTGGAGACGGTCAAGCGCCTTCAGGAGCAGGGCCAGCGGGTTGCCATGGCCGGCGACGGGATCAACGACGCCCCCGCCCTGGCCCAGGCGGATGTCGGCCTCGCCATGGGCACGGGCACCGACGTCGCCATGGAGAGCGCCGGCGTAACCCTGGTCAAGGGCGACCTGGTCGGGATCCTGCGCGCGCGCAGGCTCAGCCGCGCGACCATGCGGAACATCCGACAGAATCTCTTCTTCGCCTTCGTGTACAACGCGATCGGCGTTCCGATCGCAGCGGGGGCGCTCTATCCCGCCTTCGGGCTGCTCTTGAGCCCCATGATTGCGGCGGCGGCCATGAGCATGAGCTCGCTCTCGGTGGTGGCAAACGCCTTGCGCCTGAATCATGCGCGACTGTAGCGGCGGAAATAGATCACCAGGCCGGCCCAGGGAAGTGCGAGCATCGCCGTCGCCGGATCGGGGCTTAGCAGGTTGCTGACAAAGGGTTCCGCGCGGCTGTAGAGCATGCAC
>JACZXC010000470.1 GCA_022571825.1 Myxococcales bacterium
GGTCCGGTCCGCGGGGTGCGGGGGTCGGCGCTGGACACCGCCTTGGCCAGTGCCTCGCGCAGGGCCTCGATCCCCTGCCCCGACAGCGCCGAGACCCGCACGATCGGTGCGTCCGCCAGGGGTGTTCCCGACAGGAGATCCGTGACCTCCTCGGCGGCCAGCTCCGCCACCTCATCGTCGACGTTGTCGCATTTCGTGAGGGCCACCACGCCGCATTCGATTCCGAGCAGCTCGCAGATCGCGACGTGTTCCCGGGTCTGGGGCATGACGCCCTCGTCGGCGGCGACGACGAGCAGGACCAGATCGATTCCCGTGGCGCCGGCGACCATGGTGCGCACGAGTCCCTCGTGGCCCGGGACGTCGACGACACCGGCGCGCAGATCGCCGGGGAGATCGAGGGGCGCGAAACCTAGCTCGATGGTGATGCCGCGAGCCTTTTCCTCGGGGAGTCGGTCGGTGTCGACACCGGTCAAGGCGCGAATCAGCGCGGTCTTGCCGTGATCGATATGACCGGCCGTGCCGAGGACGAGCCGGGCGCTGTGCCTATCGGGGCTCAATGCGGTCGAATCCCAGATACGGCCGCAGGGCCTTGGGAATCTCGACGGAACCATCGGCTCGCTGGTGGTTCTCGAGAAGCGCGATGATCGTGCGCGGCACGGCAATAGCGGTTCCGTTCAGTGTGTACACGAATTCGTTTCGCTTGGCTCCCGGACACCGAAAACGTGTCCTCAGACGGCGGGCCTGGTAGTCGGTGCAGTTGGAGGCGCTGGTCACCTCTCCGTACTCCCCGCCTCCGCCGCGGCCGGGCATCCATGCCTCGATGTCGAATTTGCGGTAGGCCGGCGCACTGAGGTCGCCGGCGGCGACGTCGATCACGCGGTACGGGATCTCGAGTGCCTGGAGCAGGCGTTCTTCGAGAGCGACCAAGAGCTCGTGCATCGTCTCTGACTGATCGGGTCGGCAGAAAATGTACATCTCCACCTTCGTGAACTGATGTACCCGGTAGAGTCCCTTGCTCTCCCGACCCGCGGACCCCGCTTCGGTACGATAGCAGTGGGAGATTCCCGCCAGCTTGAGGGGGAGATCCGCCTGATCCAGGATCGCATCGGCGTGGAGGGCGCCCAGGGTGATCTCCGCGGTTCCGATCAGGTCGAGGTCGGTATCCGAGATCGAATAGATCTGCGACTCGGGACCGCGGGGACTGAAGGCGAAGGCGTCGACCAACGACCGGCGCGCCAGGTCGGGGGTGAGGAAGGGGGTGAAGCCCTCTTCGGCCAGGATGTCGAGTGCGAAACGCTGGAGGCTCAACTCCAGGAGCACGGCGGCGTTCTTCAGGTAGTAAAACTTCTGGCCGGCGACCTTTGCGCCGGATTCGAAGTCGAACAAATCGAGCCGTTGGCCCAGGGCCAGATGATCCAGTGGAACGAAATCGAACTTCGGCGGCGTTCCCACCCGGCGCAGCTCGCGGAAGTCTTCCTCGCCACCCTCCGGCGTGTCCGGGTGAATCAGGTTCGGGATCTGCGAGAGCCACCGGTCGAGCTCGGCTCGGGCTTGGGTCAGCGCGCCGTCGAGACGACCGGCCTCCCGCTTGAGTCGGCGTCCCTCCGCAACGTGTGCTTCTCGCTCCGCCGGGTCGAGCTTCTCGTTCCCGGTCGTCTGGTGCCGGTTTCGGGTGTGGTTGAGCTGGCCGAGCTCGGTCTGGATCCCGGACAATCGCTCGTGGGCGGCGATCGCCCCATCGACGTCCGCTTCGACTCCGCGCCGTCGGCAGCTCTCGATCGCCGCGTCGCGGTGTTCGGCGAGGGTCTTCGGGTCGAGCATGGTGGCGGACAGAGAAGCACAGGCCCCAGGCCCGGTCGATGGTGCGCCAACTCGGGGCGCGCTTTCGGGTAGTCTGGGGTCCGGGGAAGGGAAGGGTGAACAGGAGGCGCGAGTCGATGAAGCAGCGAAGACTGGGCCGCAGCGGGCTCGAGGTTCCCGTGCTGTGCCTCGGCACCATGACCTTCGGCCTTCAGACCGACGCGAAGTCGGCCTTTTCGGTGCTCGATGCCGCGGTCGAAGCGGGAGTTTCGTTCCTCGACACGGCGGACGTCTACCCTCTCGGCGGGACACTCGAGACGGTGGGGCGAACCGAAACAATACTCGGCGACTGGATGCGGGAGCGAGGAAATCGTTCGGAGCTCCTGCTCGCGACCAAGTGCTGCGCTCCGACGCGGCGGGGTCCGAACGCGTGGGGTCTTTCGCGCCAGCACATTCTGGACTCCGTCCACGCGAGTCTTCGCCGCCTCGGCACCGACACCATCGACCTCTACCAGTCCCACGCCT
>JACZXC010000091.1 GCA_022571825.1 Myxococcales bacterium
GAGCACATCGAACGCCAGGTCGTTCCCGCCCGACAGCGGTTCCAGTTCGGCTCGCAGGGCAGCGACTTCCTCGACACAATCCATTCCGTGGATTCTGAAGGCTACCTCGATCATGTTATCCCCGCGGCCGCCAGTGATTGCTCCAAGGGCCGGTGAAAGGCCCGAGTATTACTTCGATCTGAGTCTCCGTAAACCTCGTGCTCAGCTTCTCGTTCTTCTTACCCATCGCAGCGGTCGGAACGCAGGCACGACGTTTCGTCGCCTCTCTTTGGGACCGATGTGATTCGCACGGAAGCTTCGCGGTGCAATGCATCCGCTTACCCATTAGTGATGGCCGTGGTGACCTCCGTGGTGACCTCCGTGGTGACCGCCGTGGTGGCCTCCATAGCCGTGGTGGCCTCCATAGCCGTGGTGGCCTCCATAGCCGTGGTGGCCTCCATAGCCGTAGTGGCCTCCATAGTAGAAGCCGAATCCGTAGACCGGGTATCGATAGACGCCCCTCCTCCGCGAATAGGTGGCGGGTTCGTAATCCACCCAAGCGCCGTTAGACCAGCCCACCCAGCGCTCGCTCGGGAGCCAGTACCACCAAGTTCCGCGGTGATACTTGAAACGCCAGCGTTGGTCGCTGGCCGCCGAATTGCCGGTTGCCGGGCGATCCCCAGCCGCGCCGGCCGTAGAATCCTCGTCGAGTCGCTGTTCGATCCGATCCAGCCGCTGCTCAATTCGGTTCAGCGGCTCTTCTTGCGCGATGGCGCCGGCGGGCCAACTCACGACCGCACCCAAGATCAATACGGTAACACGCATAGCGGAACCCTCCCTTCATACATTCTTCATTCTTGCCCTAAGGATTCTACGCATCCAAAGCTGGGCACGCAGCGCATTTTTGCTGCAGATTTCAAGCCTTTCTGGTTTGGGTGGTTGGTACACCGACACAGAGGCGAGCGGGGTGTGCCATAGCTTTTTACGTCAGCGCCGCAACCTCTCTTGGCGCAATTCATGGATATTGAGGGATTTTGAAGGCTGCCTCCGCCATGGTCTGGCTCGCGCATCGGCACGCGGCGCTCCCGCGGGAATGATAGGAATATCAACGGACGCGCTTCGCACGGCATGGCGCCCAGAAACAGGACGTGAAAGGCGGGCTTGGCGAGCAGCGCTTGCAAAGGCCGTAACGGCAGGAACAGAACGGAATGGGCGGTCACGCGGTGAGCTGTCGGAAAACAGCAGCCCCTGCCATGAACATCGGCGATGCATCGCCGAATCTTGCCGATCATGCCATGGATCGAAGCACCGCAGCAATGCAGTCGCAGTCTTGATAGCTTCGCTTCCAACGGTTAAAGTCGCGATCCCGCCGACCGACGACTGGATTGGGCCTACGAGCGATGGGCTATTCCGGCGGAATCGGCTTGCCCTGTGGATCGATGGCCGGGTGGGCCATTTCCCGATCGAGCTCGCCGCGCAATTCGTGGTCGGTGTAATGTTCCAGTTGTTCCGCGCTGCCGTGAATTTGGCCCTCGACGATACCGGCCTCGGTGGCCAGATAACGTTCCCACAGACGATGGGAGCGGACGAGCGTTTTTGCGTGGCTGCGGCCCCGCTCGGTCAGGCTGAAACCGTCCATGCCGCGCATCACTTCACCACGCGTCCGCAACATGCCCAGCACAAGTGAAGTCATCATGGAGCCGGGCCCCAAAATCCGCCGAACCGTGCTTCGATCCATGACCGGCGGGGCCGGCGATCGCTCTTCGGCATCTGGGCGAAGCGGTCGACGCCCTCCTCGGCGAGTTCCGACACCAGGGCGCGCGCCGATGCCACCAGTTCCCGGACCTCCTGGGCCAAGGCTTTTTCCATACCGTCTCTAGCCTCGTCGGTCGAGGAGCGCGAAGGCGTCCTCGAGCATTTGCTCGGAACTCGGCGCCGGGATCCGACCGCGCTGGGTGGTTGTCCCCTTGGGACGGCCGGTGCCGGCTTCGATGGTCCCGTGGCGCTGGGCGTCGATCTTGGCCTGCACCGCGAACTCGAACCCGGGGTCGTTGGCATCGTCGTGGCAGCTGCCGCAGATCTGAAGAATCACGCAGGAGTCGCATTTGTCGCCCAGCGATACGATGGACCCGATCCGCCGGGCCCCGTCGGATACGTGTTCGCCGCCCGGGCCGTGACAGGATTCACAGCCCACCCGTCCCAGATCGGTGTGATCCGCGATGGCAGCGCCGTCCGGAAATCCACCGTCGCGGCCGAAGCCGGTGGTGTGACAGCGCAAGCAGTCCGTGTCGCGCTTCTGCGTCGCCTGGTCGAGCCGCCGGCCGGCGCGGGCGTGGGGGCTCGCGGACCAGGTGGCGTACTCGGCCTCGTGACAGCTCTTGCAGGCCTCGGAGCCGACGTGGGCGATTTGGCTGGGCAGCAGGTTCTTGTGGATTGCTCCCCATTCAGCCAGCAACATCTGCTTCCGCTCCAGGGAGAGTTCCGTGACGTAGTCGAGCGCGGCATGGGAGACCCGGGGCAAGAAGCTGTCGTATTCGAAACCGAGCGAGTGCTTGGGGTCGTGACAGGTCATGCAGGCGGCCCCGAACTCCCCGGTGGGCACGAAACCTGGCGACAAGTGGGGGCCACCGCGGCCGTGGCAGGACTCGCATCCTACATTCTCGAGGTCCGCCGTCTCCAGAGAGTTTACGAAGCCGCCGGTCTTCTGGTAGCCCACCACGTGGCAGCCGACGCACTCGGGGTTCGACGCCTCGCCGTGCCGGACCAGCGTGTCATAGGCCGTGGCATGGCTGGTGAATTGCCAAGTCTCGTGCTCGCGCTCGTGGCAGATACCGCAGGCATCGCTGCCGCTGTACCCCCGGCTGCGCAGGAGCATCGGAACCGGAGCTCCGGCCATCTTGGCCAGGCGCATGCGCATGAGCGGCGGATCTTCGCGTGCTCGCCAGCCCTGAACGCGTTCGAGAATCCGGCCCTCGGGGTCGATCAAGAACGTGTCGGGTACGCCGGCAAAGCTGCCGTAGCTGGCGCGTATGCTCCCGTCGTCATCGAACAGCACCGGGAAGAAGTCGAGCTCCAACCGCTTCAACTCGGCGCGAACCGCGGCCGTCCGTCCCGTTACCTCCAAGCCGATCAACAGCGGCCGCTTGCCCTCGGGCAGCGAAGCCAGGGTTTCCTTCATGAACTCGAGGGTCTCGTGGCAGTGGGAACAGGTGTGGAGGAAGAAGATGAGGACGATCGGGGTTCCCCGGTGCGCGGCCAGCTCGAAGGGCGCATCGCCGTCCAGCACCTGAGCCGTGAAGAGGGGGGCCGCCGGGCGGCTTCCCAGCACCGGCTCAGCGCCGCTTCTGTGAGTGGGAAGGCGCAGGTGCCTCCGGATCTGGTCCTCGACCAACTCCGATGCGTGCTCGTCCGTGGGGAATTGCAGGACGCCGAACGTGACGTACCCCTCGGCGTCGACGCCCACCAACGCCATGGGGCTTTTCATGCCCAGGCGTCGGGCGATCGCTCCGGACGAGTCGTCGAGTACCGGGAAGTCGATGCCGTGCTCGCCCGCGAAGTCTGCGGCCTGTTCTCGGGTCGCCGACCGGGAGACGCCGAGGATCTCGAAGTTGTGCTTGCCCCGGAGCGCCGACACGCTCATGACCGAATGGGTAACGACCGGGGCTCCCACGTGGTTCGCGTCGAAGAAGTAGATCAACAGGCGCTTTCCAATCAGGGAGGAGATCGAGAGCCGCTGCTGGTCGAGGGTCCAGCCCGAGAACGCGGGGAGGGGGCGCTCCTTGCGCTGGGGGCGAGTGGGCGGAGTGGGCGCAGTCGGCGGGCTGGACGATGCTGCCGTTTCTGCTCCTGCGGGTGCGGCTTCGGGCGCATCGGCGCCGCGTCCGTCGGCCGGGCCTCCCGCGACAGTCGACTCGTCCTCAGCGCCGCCGCAGGCGATCCCGGCCGCGGTTGCCAATGCGAGCGCGAGAGTCCCGACGCGCACGAGCCGCAGCATAAGAATCGGGCGCTCGATGGGCAACCGGTACGGCCTAGGAGCTCTGGGTGGGTCTCCTATCCCACCTTCTCGAGAATGTGGATGCCGCAGGCGCTGCCGAGGCCGATGACGTGGGTGAGGCCCACCTTCGCCCCCTCGACTTGACGACTGCCGGCTTCGCCCCGCAGGTGCGTCGACACTTCGTAGAGGTTGGCGACGCCGGTGGCTCCGAGGGGATGGCCCTTGGACAGCAACCCGCCCGACACGTTCACCGGGATCCGGCCGCCGTGTGCCGATTCCCCTTCGTCGATCATCTTGCCCGCTTCGCCATCGGCGCAGAGTCCGAGATTCTCGTAGTGGAGGATCTCCGCCGTGGCGAAGCAGTCGTGGAGCTCGACCAGATCGAGGTCCTGGGGACCGAGTCCGGCCATCTCGTAGGCCTTGCTCGCGGCCTGGCGGGTGCAGGTGTTGACGTCGGGCATCACAAGGTCGCGCTCGGTGAAGGGGTCGCTGGTCAGAATCGATGCGGCCACCCGGACCGCCCGGCCCAACCCGAGTTCCCGCGCCTTCTTCTCCGATGCGAGAACCGCTGCCGCCGCGCCGTCCACGTTGACCGAGCACATCAGCTTGGTGTTCGGGTACGCGATCATCTCGGCGTTCATCACCATCTCGAGGGGCGTTTCCTTCTGGTACATCGACTTGGAATTCTTCACCGAATGCGCGTGGTTTTTCACCGAGACCTTGGCGAACTGCTCGAAGGTGGTGCCGTGCTTGCGCGCGTGCTCCATGCCGGCTTCGGCGAAGACGCAGGGCATGGTCCCCGAGCCCAGCAGGCCCTCTTTCGAGATGCCCTTGCCGCCACCTCCTCCCCCCAGGAGGCCCACCTTGCCCAGCTGTTCCACGCCCACCACCAGGACCAGGTCGCAGAGGCCCGCCTTGATGGCCGTCCACCCCTCGCGGAAGGCGGTGGCGCCGGTGGCGCACGCGTTCGCGGAGTTCGTCACGGGGATGCCCGTCTGGCCGATCTCCCGGAGGATGCGCTGGCCGATCATGCCGCTGGCCTGCATCAGGTTTCCGCAGTACAGCGCCTCTATGTCCTGAATCGTGAGCCCCGCATCGTCGAGGGCGAGCAATGCGGCCTCGGCGCCGAGCTCGGGCACGCTGCGGTCGGGATATCGCCCGAACCGGATCATGTCGATTCCCATGATATAAACGTCGCTCATCGTCACTTCTCCCTGGGCTGGAAGTAGTAGGACAGATACTCGTTGCCGTCGCGATCCTTGGTGGGAGCGATCCGGTAGACGACCTCCACCGGCATTCCCATCCGAACCTTTTCGGGCGTGGGCTCCACGTTGATCAGGTTCCCCTTGACGGTCCCGCCACCGTCGAGGTCCACCACCGCCGATACGAACGGAACCTCGATTCCGGGAAACGACCGGTGCACGATCGAGTACACATACAGAACGCCGGTGTCGGCCAGCTTTTGGGGCTTCAGGTTCTCCCGAACGCCACAGTTCGAGCAGATCGAACGTTCGCCCAGGAAGATGGCCCCACAGTCGCCGCATCGCTGCCCTTCCAGATAGGGATCCCCGCCATCGGGGATCTTCAAGAAGGACACGACCGGGAGCGGCCCCGAGGCCGCGGCTTCCTCCGCCATGATCAAAATCATCCTTCGTTGCTGGGATGTCAAAGGGTTGACCGCCGAGTCAACCGCATCGGCAGGATGCCAGCCGAGGGGTGAGCCTGTCAAACCCATCCGTCTGGCTTCGCTCGCCGTCCTCGCAGAGGCCCGCCCTTCGCCTTCCGCGGCCTTTGCCTTGGGCGGCCTTCGGAAGAGGAGGGAGGGAAGTCGGCTCAGGGGCCGACTTCCACGCTCGCTGAACGCTGTCGCTGAGACCACTGCGCGGCCTTCGGCAATTGCCGTTCGCTGCCGTGCCGCGCGCGCGACCCGTGGCGAGGCGGGAGCCGCGCTGGGGATCAGGTCTGGTCGCGGGCTTCCTTGAGCTGAGCCTTGAAGAGTTCGTTGTCCGGCTCAAAGGTGAGCGCCATCTGCAGATTCCGGGCGGCCGCGGCGAAGTCCCGCCGCCGCGTGTCGGCTTCGGCGAGGCTGTAATACTGGCGCCCCTGAGGGGTGCGTCCCTTCTCCTCGACCGCCTGGCGGCCCGCCTCGGCCTGGGCCTCCGCGAGCTGCATCCGTTTTCCCTTCCCGGCTTCCAGACGCTGCAGGTACGCCCGATTTCGGCGCGGGTCCCTCAGGACCGAGTAGGCCTCGGTGACCCGTCGTGCGATCTTCTCGATGGCGCACCGCGGCTCCGAAGGGAGGTGGCGATTCGCGTCGGGATGGAACGCGCGGGAGCTGAAGTGGAACGCCTTCCTCACCTCGCCGATGCTGGCGCTCCGAGGCAGGTGCAGGATCTGAAAATAATCGAGATCATCCACGATCTCGGCGAGGGCGATGATTTCGGTGGGGGCCAGATCCGTTCCCACGGCCTAACCCTTCTCTTGGTCCTCATCGAGAGGGCCGGATAAGTCGCTCCCCGGCGACTCGAACAGGTCTTCCGCGCTCGGCTCGACCTCGTCGAGGTCGGGCTTCGTGTCCGAGGTACCCAAGATCTCGCCGTCTTCGGAGAGTATGACCACTTCCTCTCTCGTGGGCCCGTCATCGGGCGCCATCTCGAGATCCGGTACGAAATGCGAACTGACGTTCATCGCGGGTCGTTCTTCGAGATTGATGGTGCGCGCCGCCGCCACCGCGGGGGCGACGGTTTCGCCTCCCGGGGTCTGGGCCATGACGCCGATCATCACCAACTGGGCCCGCGGATCCGGGGGGCGCGGCTCGAGGGCGTTGCCCCCGTCGTCGATCGGTACCGCCTCGATCCGCTGGGTCCGCGCCTCTCGGATGATCGATTCCATGTCCAGGTCCGAGAGGCCCGACGAGAGTGAGATCGTGGTCGATGCCTGTTCGCCGGTTTCGCGGTCCTTTGCGGTCACGTTCACGATGCCGTCGGAATTGATCTCGAAGGAGATGTCGATCTCCACTTCGCCGCGTCGCGCCTTCTTAAACCCGGAGAATTCGAACTGGCCCAGCAGTTCGTTCTCGTCGTCCCGCCGAGATTCGCCCTGGTAGACCCGAATCTTCACGGATTCCTGATGGTCCTGGAAGGTCGTGAAGGTGCGCGTCTGCTCGATCGGAACCGGTGTGTTGCGCTCGATCACCGGCTCCGCGAGACCGCCCGCGACGCCGATCCGTAGCGAGAGCGGGGTCACGTCGAGCAGGAATGAGGACCGATCCTTGTTCACCAGCGCGGCGGCGTGGATGGCCGCGCCCATGGCCACGACTTGATCCGGATCGACGTCGGATTGGGGCTCCTGTTGGAAGTAGTTCGTCACCGCGGATCGAATCATGGGCAGTCGGGTGGGGCCTCCCACCAGGATCACCCCGTCCAGGTCGGCCGTGACCAGGCTGGCCTGCTGGAGGGCTTCGTCACAGACCTTGAAGGTGCGCTGGATCAGGTCATTGACGAGCCGGGAGAACTCATCCGTGGTGACCGTCCGTTCGATCGAGAGCGACTTTCCGTCGGACTCGATCACGTCGGGGATTCGGATCGCCACCTCGGTGTGAAAGGAGAGTGCGTTCTTTGCCCCCTCGGCCGCCACCTTGAGCTTTTCCAGGGCGTACAAGTCGTTTCGCAGGTTGATCCCGTGGTCGGCGCTGAACTCGTCTGCGAGCAGATCGATCAGCCGATCATCGAAGTCGTCGCCGCCCAGAAACGTGTCGCCGCAGGTGGACAGCACTTCGAACACGTCCGTGCTGATCTCGAGGACCGAGATATCGAAGGTTCCGCCACCCAGGTCGTAGACCGCCACCTTCTGCTTGAGTCCCTTGCCGAAGCCGTAGGCGAGGGCCGCCGCCGTCGGCTCGTTGAGAATGCGCAGGACCTCGAGGCCCGCAACGCGACCCGCATCCTTGGTGGCTTGGCGCTGGTTGTCGTTGAAGTTGGCGGGAACTGTAATCACGGCCTTGTGCACCGGCTGTCCGATGCGAGACTCGGCGATCGACTTCATCTCGCGCAGCACCATCGCGCCGATCTCGGGAAGCGAGAACAGTTCGTCTCGCACCTTGATATTGATTCCGTGATTCTCGGACTCGCAGATCTCGTAGGCGTAGATAGCCTGGGCCTTCTTCACTTCCGGCGAGAAATAGTACCGCCCGATCAAGCGCTTGGAGGAGTAGACGGTATGCCGCGGGTTGTGAATGGCGTTGGCTTTCGCCAAATTGCCCACAGTGATGACGCCGTCTTCCTTGAAGGAGACCACGCTGGCCGTGATCGCGTCGCCGTAGGCATTCGCGAGCACACGGATCTCGCCGTCGCGAACTACAGCGACGCACGAATTGCTGGTGCCCAGGTCGATTCCAAGGCCAATTTCGGTCATGGGTTCCCCCCGCCGGCGGGTTCCTCCGCCCCACCGGTATCGGCAAAAGAGGAGGTTTCCTGAGGGCGCAAGGGGTGATTGGCCCGAAAGTCGCGCTCTCCAGCTCGCGCCCGCGATCCGGGTGCCCCACCCGCGCACGCCGGGGTCTCACAGGCAGGCAACTCTGGGTCTCGCCGCCTCCCGCCAGAGGGCCCCGGGGTGGGCGGCCAGCGGCCCTCCGCGCTGCGTGCTACCTAGACAGAATCCCTCAGGATCGTCATGTCCGGTCATTCCAAGTGGTCCACGATCAAGCGGAAAAAAGGCGTCGCCGACGCTCGACGCGGCAAGATCTTCACCAAGCTGATCCGCGAGATCGCCACCGCCGCCCGAATCGGGGGTGGCGAGGCCGGCTCCAACTCCCGCCTGCGGCTCGCCATGGAAAGGGCGCGTCTGGCCAACATGCCCAAGGAGAACATCCAGCGGGCGATCAAGACCGGGACCGGCGCCAACGCGGCTCAGGTCTACGACGAGGTCAGCTACGAAGGCTACGGACCCGGTGGGACCGCCCTGTATGTTGAGGTCCTCACCGACAACAAGAACCGGACCGTGGGGGAGGTTCGCCACGTCCTCGCGAAGTACGGGGGCAACCTCGGAGCCAGTGGGTGTGTCGCCTACCTGTTTGAAAAGAAGGGATCTCTCAGCTTCGACCGGCAGGGCCTCGAGGCCGATCGGGTGCTGGAGGCGGCCCTCGAGGCGGGCGCGGACGATGTGACGGAGAGTGAGAACAGCATCGACGGCATCACGACTGTG
>JACZXC010000471.1 GCA_022571825.1 Myxococcales bacterium
AAGAGGGCGCTGAGGAAGCCGCCGAACTCGCCGGTGGGCTTGCGCGCGTAGATCTTGATGGCCCCGGCCGAGGCGTTGCGCCCCAGGCCCGTGCCCTGGGGCCCGCGCAGGATGTTCACGGCCTCCACGTCGAAGAGCGACCCGAGCTGGAGGGCCGGGGCGTTGATCGCCACGTCGTCCTGGTAGATCGCCACGGCCCCGGTGGAGTTGGGGTTGAAGTCGTTGAGGCCCACGCCGCGGATGAAGAAGGTCGGCGTCGTCGCTCCCGCCGTCACGATCTCGAGGTTGGGGGTGAAGCTCGCGAGGTCGGCGATGCTCTGGGCCCCCAGGGCCGCCAGGTCCTCGGCGCCGAAGCCGGTGACGGAGTCGGCCGCGGCGAAGTCGGCCGAGGAATCGGACTCCCCGCCCAGCACCACGATCTCCTCGATGCTCGAGTCGGAGGTCGTGGCGGTCGAGCCCGGTTGGGCCTCGCTCGGCTCGGCCCCGGCCAGCGTCACGGCGAGCATCGTGAAGCGGAGGATCACCCCGCGGATTGTCGGCGTCCTCGGCAGTTTGGGAACTGCGTGAAAACTGCGTGGGAGCTGCGCGGGAACTGCAGGGGACCTGGACCGGAATCCGTCGGCGAACTCTAGGTAGGGTGCCATCACGAATTGCAGGCGCATTCCCGCCCCCGCCTCGTGTCATACTACGCTCGCATGCGAGCTGCGGTCAACGTTGTTGCGCTCTTGGCTGCCGCTGCTGCGCTGCAGGCCGCGCTTCCGGTGGCGTCTTCTGCTGCGGAGGAGGGTGCTGCCTCGGCGCACTCCGAGCAGGAGGGGGGAGATCGCTGGGTTCCCTCCCTGGCATTGATCACTGGGTTCAGGATCCAGGAGTGGGACGGAACGGTGGTGAGCGAGATCTGCCGGGGATGCTCCATCCCGGATCCGATGACGGAGGCGCTTCGAGACCCGGACGACGGCCGCGACCTCGCCGTCACGCCTTTCGTCGGCGCCAGCTTCGAGCTGATGACACCCGAGCTGCCGATCCCGACCTCGCCACGCCTGTTTGTCGGGGGCGAGGTCGCGGTCGCCTTCGGGCTCGAGCGCACCCTGGCCCAGGAAGGAAACCCCGGCGTTCTCTCCTCCCCCGTGCCCGGGGCGGCGGCCGACTCCACGCCCTTCAGCGAGGACTTCGTCCGGGGCCAGGGCAGCGAGACCCTCGCGAAGCTCGACAGTGTCATCTACGGCGCCTACGCCGGGATCTCGTTTCCGTTCGAGCTCTACGGGCGTGCGTTTCGGCTCAAGCCCTCGTTCGCCTGGATCCGCACCGGGGTCGACGTCGAGGGGCTGGTCGTCGATGCCGAGTGCCTGGAGGTGGTAGATGTCATCGGAGGGGCGAGCACCAAGTGCAACACTACCACGGCGGGGGTGGGACAGGGTCCGGGCGTTCTTCGCGAGATCCGTCTCCAGGCCCGCGGCTCCGACACGTTCGACGGGATCGGTCCGGGGCTCGACATCGAGATGGACACCGGCCGGTTCGGTCCCCTCGGCACCTCGCTCTTCTTGGGAGGCCGCCTCTACCGGATACTCGGAAACCGGAAGATCGAGCTCCGCGCTGCCCGGTCGTTCACGGAGGACGAGGGGGCCGGTCTGGGTCCCGCGGAGACGGATGCGCGGTTCAGCTTCGAGATGGACAAGTGGAGCTATCGGGTGGGCATCGGGCTGCGCTTTCACTGGCTGGGCTTCGACCGCTAGCCCAGCCGGGCCTCGTGCTCGCTGATCGCTCGCGATCGGGCTCCGGCACTTCGCTCGCCTTCGGCTCGCTGCGCGGAGGCCTCCAAGGCCGAAGGCCGCGGAAGTAGAAGGTCTCGGCCTCCTAGCCCGGCCCGTCGTCGGGGGTGATCTCTTCTGCCACCCGTCTGCCGGGCTGGTGGGACCACACCAGGAAGCCCGCGATCGTACCTGCTGCCAGCAGGTTCGCGATGCCGATCGGGACGATTCCCACTCTTGCGATCACGCCGGGCAGCGCGACTGAGGCCGCGGCCAGAAAGCCCACTTCGATGATCGCGAAGACCACGACCAGGAAGACGGCGGGGTGCTGCGAGTGCAGCTCGGCCTCGTGGACCAGCCACGTGACCGCCGCTCCGAGCGCGACGAACGCGACGCCGTGCACCATGCTGTAGTAGGCGACGGCGTCGAGCTTCACCTTCACCACCTCTTCTGCCGCGACGCCCTGGAAGAGCACACTGCCCATCAGCGACGGCGTGAAGAGCGGCTGCCCGTCCAGAACGTCGACGACCACGAAGAAGAGGGCCACCGCCGAGCCGGCGAGC
>JACZXC010000092.1 GCA_022571825.1 Myxococcales bacterium
TATAGTGCTCCAAGGTGGGGGGTGCCGGTGCAGAGCGGCCCTGGAACTCGTCGCAGTCTAACGATTCGAATTCTCATCGGCATGGGCGGCGGCTTCGCCACCGGCGTTCTTCTGAATCTCTTCGGGGGTTCCTTGGTCGAGGAATACCTCGTCGAAGGCGCTCTCCATATCGGCGGCGCGATCTTCCTGGCAAGTCTCAAACTTTTGGTGGTTCCCCTTGTATTCGTGTCCCTCGTGTGCGGAACGGCGGCACTGGACGACATCACCAAGCTCGGCCGCATCGGTGGCCGGACCCTCGCGCTCTACCTGATGACCACGGCCATCGCCATCTCCCTGGCACTCCTGGCGACGATTGCGGTTCGGCCCGGCGACGGCTTCGATCTCCGGACCGATGTCAGCTTCGTGGCCCAGCAGGCCCCCTCGCTGACGGAAACGCTGATCAATCTGTTTCCCACGAATCCCGTCCGGGCGATGGCCGAGGGCAACATGCTTCAGATCATCGTCTTCGCGGTCCTGTTTGGACTGGCCGTCACGATGGCGGGGAGTCCTGGCAAGCGCGTGCTCGCCCTCTTCAACGACCTCAACGGCGTGATCCTGCGGCTGGTGATGCTGTTGATGACGATGGCGCCCTACGGAGTTTTCTGTCTGATCGCCAAGGTCTTTGCGCTCCAGGGCTTCTCCGCGATCTTGCCGCTCGCTCGCTACTTCTTCGTCGTGCTCGCGGTCCTGCTGGTCCACTCCCTGGTCACCTATCCGGGGTTGTTGAGATTTCTGGGTGGGCTCAATCCCGTCACGTTCTTCCGGAAGATGCGCGATCCCCTGGTCCTCGCGTTCAGTACGGCCAGCAGCAACGCGACGCTTCCCGTCACCCTGGAAAACGCGGAGCGTCGGTTGGGAGTTCACAACTCCATCGCATCTTTCACGATTCCCCTGGGTGCGACCATCAACATGGACGGCACGGCCATCATGCAGGGCGTCGCCACGGGCTTCATCGCCCAGGCCTACGGTATCGACATCGGCCCCACCGGCTATCTGATGGTGGTCCTCACGGCGACCCTCGCCTCGATCGGAACCGCCGGGGTTCCAGGGGTCGGACTCATCATGCTGGCCATGGTCCTTCGCCAGGTCAATCTTCCGGTGGAGGGAATCGGGCTGATCATCGGAGTCGATCGGCTCCTCGACATGGTTCGAACCGCGGTGAACGTCACCGGGGACTGCGCCGTGACCTGTATCGTCGCCAAGTCCGAGGGACGGCTCTCGAGCGAGATCTACGACGGGCAGGCTGCCGCATCGCCGTCGTGAGCGTCTGGCGCCTTGCCTGTGAGGCCCGCGTCGTGCGCCGCGCCCTCGGATTCGCAGTCGTCGTGGGGTCCGTGTTGATTGCGATCAATCACGGCGATGCGATTCTTGCCGGTGACGTGAGTGCCGGGCGGACCCTCAAGATGGGGCTCACGGTCCTGGTGCCCTACGCCGTATCGACCCTCTCGAGCGTCATGGCGATGCGCGGATCCTGACGCCCCTTTTTCGCGGTCCACCGGGTGCCCCAGGGCGTGACCAGCTCCGATGGGTCAGGGAAGGAAATCGCCCCGCGTGGCCCGGGACCAGGCGGCGCGGGCGACCCGCCATTCGCCGTCGTCTTCTCGGACCAGCTCGAAATCGAAGCGGTAGAGGTCTGCGCGCAGGCGTGCTAGATCGTCGACGACGAGCATCGGCGTGCCGGCCATCGCGACCAGGACCGAAGCCCGGGCGCTCCCGGGGTCCGCGCTCTCCCGGTTCGCGTGTTCCGGGTCCGCGAACTCGACGGTCTGGATTCGGGTGAACAGATGAATCGTCTGGTGGCGCAGGAAGTAATAGCTGAGCAGACCCGCTACGGCCTGCCGGTCCTGGCCTCGCTCGTCGGAGTAGCGCTCTGAGATCAGTCGCTTGAGCCTCCCGATGTCTTTGTTCTCGGCGGCGCTCTCGGCGCGGGAGATCAGCGCGCGCACCTGGGCTTCGGGGGAGCCGGGATCCGCGCTACAGGCCGCGAGTATCAGGACCGGCAGCGCGGCGCTCCAAACCCGGGATCGGTGTGGTCGGGCGTCCCACTTCCCCATCGAGGGCCATGCTGACACTTTCTCGGGGCCGGGACAATCGGCGGTCGCCGGTGACTCCACCCGACCCGCGACCTTCGAATTCCAGCTCCGGCCCAGATCCTCGGGGAGGTCGGGGCGGGATCGGGCCCGCTGAATTCTTCCCCGATAGACGAGCCAGGCGTGCGGCCATGACGGGATGGTTCGGATTGATGGCCATTGCTCGGCGCAGCGACTCCTCCGCCTCGGCGAATCGCCTCGCCCCCAGGTAGGCACGGCTCAGACCATCGTGGGTCATCCAGCGTCCGGGCCGCAGTCGCGACGAGCGCTCCAGGTGATGGATTGATTTTTCGAACGACCCGAGTGCAAGGAAAACGAGGCCCAGATTGCGTTGTGCTTCGGCACTCCGAGACTCGAGCTGGACGGAACGCTCGAGAGAGCGCCGGGCGGCATCGCGCTTCCCGGCTCGAAGCTGGCCGATCCCAACCTGGAGCAGAGTATTCGACAGGTGGAGTTGGGCGCTTCCGTAGCCCGGAAGCTCGTTCAGGACCTCGCTCAGTCCACGGATCTTTTGGTTCGGAGAGCTCTTCCCGAAGACGATGGCCAGGGTCTGAAACTTCGCCCAGCGATGGCGGTCCAGGTTGACGCGGTCGGAGTCCGACAGATCCAGAAACTGTGGATCGCGCCGGGGATCTCGACGGTACTGATTGATCGCGCGACTGTTCATCCGCGCCTCGCGAGTTCCGACATCGAAGGGAGATGCGAACTCGAGATGCAGATTGTCATCGGTATTGATGACGCCGCCGCTCGCGTATTCGCGGATTCCCTCCGAGTCCAACACCGCCTCGGCGACGAACGAAAAGGGGTCGGCGAGTCCGATCAGGCTCAGCTGCTCCGCGATCGGCGCTGCGGACAACCGGATCCCGAGCCGGTCGAGGTCGATTCGGATCGGCTGCTTCGAGCCCGTGAGCAGGGTTTCGAATTCGTTCTGCCACAGCAAGGCATGGGGAAAGACCGAGTGGAAGGTCGCCACGATCGACTTGAAGTTGGCAATCGAGAGGCCGTAGGCGGGGAGCCACTGACACATGATGCCCCGGTCTTCGAGGTGATCGCTTGCAATGGTGTAGTACTCGGCTGTGAACAGGTTTCCCGAGCCGCGATTCCACGGGTGAATCGGGTCCGCGGTGATGACGTCGAAGCGTTCCCCAGTGGTCTTCAGATAGTTTCGGCCGTCCTGGATATGGACGCGCAGCCGCGGATCGGCCAGCGGATTGCCGTTGACCGCGGAGTAGTAGGGCTGGGCGGCCAGGACCGCGGGCTCGATTTCGACGAGGGTGATTTCTTCCAGGGACTCGTGGGCCGTGACACTGCCCAGGGTGATCCCCGTTCCCAAGCCGATCACCAGGGCCTTCTTCGGGTCGGGATGAGCCAGCAGGGGAACATGGCCCAACAGGAGCTGGATCTGGTGCGCCTGGATGCTGTCGGACGCCACGGCCTTGCCATTGATCAGGAGTCCCAGACCCATGGGCATGTCCATGACGGATACCGTGGAGGCTTGGCCTTCGCGGTAGTAGAGGACCACGGCTCTGGCCAGGGCATCGCGCACGTTCACCTCGCCCGCGGGGTTCACGTAGAACGCCATTTGATTGTTGTGGAATCCGCCGAGTCGTCGGACGTCCCAGGTCGGGATCCAGCGGGGAAGGAACCAGGCCGCCGCGATCAGGGCGGTCGTCGTCACGCCCAGGGCAATCCAGCGGCGGCGCGAGGGCGCGACCAGGAGAGGGGCCGCGAGTATCAGAGATCCGTAGGCTATGTAGACCCCGGCGGCGAGAAACATGCCGCGCTGCAGGCCCATGAACGGAATCAGCACGAATCCGGCCAGCAACGAGCCCACGATGGAACCGAGGGTGTTCGACCCGAGGGTATATCCGGCAGATCGTCCGAAGCTCTGGCCGAGATTTGACCGAGCCTCGCCTGCCAGGGGGAAGGCGATCCCCATGAACAGGCACGGCACCAGCATCACGACGAATCCGGCCAGAAGCGCGGTGGTGGGATGAATTCGCGGTGCCAGGCCAAAGAGTCCGACGTTGAGCTGGACGACCAGATCGGGAAGCCGAGGAATCCAGTTTGACGCGAGAAAGCTCGAGACTCCGAGGGCCAGCATCGCGCCACCCATCTGAACCTGGGGGGAAATGCGATGCAGGGGCAACACAGCGTGCAGCCAACTGCCCAGCCAGATGCCCACCAGGAACGCCGCCAACATCACCGTGAAGCTGTAGGTCGTGGTGCCGACGGAAATCGAGATGCCGCGGGTCCACATGACCTCGAGGGCGAGGGCGCACATCCCGCTCACCGCGGCTCCGTGGGTTGCCAGGCGGGCGCCGAGACGCTGGGCCGGATCCAGCGGCGGGGGGCGATGGTCGGCAACGCTGGGTTGCTCTCGCCGGGTGCCTGCGGCGTGATCCGCCCAAGAGGTTTCGACCGAGGCCATCTGGATTCGCCGATCGGTGGCGATCGCCAGGAGTCCGATCGCGACGTTGATGCCCGCGGCGGTGAGCTGGGAGCGCCATACCCCGAGTTCGGGGATCAACAAAAATCCGGTCAGCAGAGCGCCGATGACTGCGCCCAGGGTGTTGACGCCATACAGCCAGGACAGACGCGTTCCGAATTCGCCGGAGCGTTGGACCAATACCCTGGTGAGGACGGGCAGGGTTGCTCCCATGAGGAACGTCGGTGGGACGAGGAGCCCGAAGGCCGTCAGGATACGGATCAGCGTGAGGGTCGACGTCACGCCACCCGCCGACAGTGCGGCATCTACGTAGAGCCCGTCCACCCAGCCCAACAGGGATGGGAGCGCGGCTGCGAAGCCGGCAATTCCGAGCTCGAGAAGCCCGTAGGCCCGAAGGGGCCGCGCGATGCGCTCGCTGTAGCGACCGAAGCTGAACCCACCGAGGCAGAGGCCCGCCATGAACGAGGCGAGCAGGATGCTGGTGGCCTGAAAACTCGTGCCGAAGATGAGCGTGAGGTTCCGAAGCCAGGTGACCTGATAGACAAGGGCCGTGGCTCCGGAGAGAAGAAAGAGAGCCAGGATCAGCAGGCGGAGGGGCCGGGTCATTGGCCGGGGACGCCCTCGAAGCCCGGCCGGAATCGGAAGATCTGGTACGGCGCGCGGGTGCGGATGTGGTCGGCGCTGCGCATGATGACGTGGTGCAGGGCGCTACAGGTGACGTAGAGCCAACCGTCGGGGCCGAACACGATCTCGGCAACCTGCACCCGCGGCGAGGCCTCCGGGTGGAAGCTGAAGAGAACCCGGCCGCTCGCAGACACCGCGTTGTTTCCCGGGGGCGAGTCGAGGTTCGCGACGACTTCGAGAGACGTGGCCGGCAGCGCGGGATCGGTGGTGAGATCCGGAAAGCGCTCGCCCCCGCCGTAGCGCCCTGCCAGAAGGACGACGCTCGCGGTGATCAGGGCGAGGATCCCGACACACGCGATGGCGAGCGCCCGCATCAGTCCCGCCACGGCGCCGCTAGATCATCCCGCCGCCGTCGACGTAGATCTTCTGGCCCGTCACGTAGCGAGCTCGGTCCGAGACGAGGAAGCGAACCACGTCGGCCACTTCCTCCGGCTGGCAGACGTGTCCAAAGGGCATGGAATCGTCGAGCTCGCGCAGATCTTCGATTCCCTGGGTGGCCTTCACGAGGCGCTTTCCCATCTCGGTCTCCACCAATCCCGGCGCCACCACGTTCACGCGGATCCCGTGGCGCCGCTCTTCCTTGAAGAGGGTCATGGCGAGGGCCTCCATCGCCGCCTTGCCCATGTTGTAGGGAGCTCCGCCCCCCGCGTGGAACCGCGTGGCCGAGCTCGAGATCATGAGGATGTCCCCGCGCGGCCGTTCGCGCATGCTCGGCAACACGAGCTGCGAGAGGTAGTGCGGCGCGAAGGCGTGGGTTCGCATCACGCGCTCGAACTCCTGGGGATCGGTCTTCGCGACGCTCTGGCCGCGGCTGGCCATGCCGGCGTTATTGACCAGGATGTCGATGTGGCCGAACGCTTCGATGGCGCCGCCCACCATCGACTCGTCCTCGTCGAAACGATCGACCGAGGCCTGGAACGCCTGTGCCCTGCGGCCCAGGTTCTGGATCGCGGTGACCGTGTCCTGGGCTGCGTCGGTATCGCGCCGGAAGTTCACGGCAATGTCAGCCCCGTCCTCGGCGAGGGCCAGGGCGATGGCGCGGCCGATGCCCCGACTGCTGCCCGTGATCAGCGCGACTCTTCCCAACAGCGACATGGTGACTCCTTGCCCATGGGCTCCATTCTAGCCGCAACCAAGCGGCGCGTAGTCATGATTCTGGGCGCTCGGATAGACTCGGTTGGAGAGATCCAGCCGCGGAACCCAGACGTGCAGAACCTGCAACTCCAACCCCCGCTCCAGCTCCCGCTGGTTCTTCAGCGGCGGAGCACCGACGAGTTCCTGCCGCCGCCGATCTCGCGACGCGATCGCTGGATCCGGGCACGGGCCCTGGAACGGACGGGTCCGAACCGCGTCGCGGGCGGACGATCTCGCCTGGGTTCGTGCTGCTCTGGACGAGGCCCGTGCGGCGGGGACTCCCCGTCTCTGAGGGCCGCATTGCCGGGTGGTCGGAGGGTCGGAGCGCCGGACGAACCCCGTGGACGGGGGTTAGAATCGGGGTCCGAGGAGGCATCGCCGGTGCGAGAACACCGATATTCCGTCGAGTTTCCCCATTCCGCCGAGCGCCTCTGGGCGCTGATGCAGGACTACGACCACTGGACGCAGTACGCGCCCATGGTGATTCGCGTCGACGTTCTTCACCCCGGCGACGAGCGGGGTAACGGCCTCCTGCGGCGGGTGATCTACAAGATGCCGCTGGGACGGCAGGGGGCGGCGCTGGAGTTGGTGACCGATGTCGAGGTAGCTCGGGGCTATACCTACACGATGATCAGCCGCTCCCCGGGAAATGACCAGACCGGACGCGTGCGACTCGAGCCGTTGGGCCCGAATCGAACCCGGCTTCACTTCGAGGAGCGCTACCACCTGGAAGGAATTCCGTGGAAGTGGTTCGAGGGACCGATCTACCGCTTCATCAACAAGAAGAACGAGGAGTCAATGCGCCGGTTGTCGGAATGGCTCACCCTCCATCCCGCGTACCGCCCCGAGCTGGTGAAGCCCGAACCAACCGCGTCGGTCTGGAGCCGTGCACGCTAGGAATTCGCGCTTCGTTGACCCCAGCGATCCCAGTGGGTGATCTCGGAGGAGGGGGTGCGCAGGGGTCGTCCCCAGCGGCCCCGGGGATGGCCCACCGGAATCAGCGCGACGGTATCGAACTCGTCGGGAATACCGAGAACCGCCTTGACCTCGGCTTCCCGCGCCTTGTGCAGGGTGGTGAGTGTCGTTCCCAGACCGCGCGATCGGGCGGCGAGCATCAGGTTCTGGATCGCGGGAAAGATTGAGCCGTAATAGGCACAGCCCTCGACTCCGTTTTCAGGGTGGGAGCCGCGGAGTGCGACCACGATCAACGCCGGGGCCTCCGCCAGGTTCTCGACCAGGATCATGGCGCGCCGATACACCTTCGCCATGTCTTCCGAAAGCCGGCCGCTCGCGAGGGCGCCGTCTCGAATCCGCTCGATTCCGATGCGTCGGTAGATCTCGCCCAGCTGCTGACGCAGTGCCGGGTCGGTGACGACGATGAACGCCCAGTCCTGGGAGTTGGAGGCACTGGGTGCCTGGGTGGCCGCGTTCACGATGTAGCGCAGGTCCTCGTCGGCCACCGGATCCCGTCGCAGCCGACGCATGGCGCGCAGGCTGTAGATGGCCTCGTGGGCACTGAGTTCCGACATGGCACACCTCCGCCGGCAGGTTCTCGGCTCCACAGCACAGGATATGCCATCGGCGGCCGCCGACGGGAGCAACGGGTCAGCGGACCCGCAGCCCCGTGAACGGGCGTTCGACCAGGGCGTACACGGTGCAGGCCAGGGGTAGGTGACGCCGAGTGTGGCGGCGAAGCGCGTGCCGGAGGATCACCGGAAGTGGAAGGATGCGCCGCAGCCGGCGAGCGAAGTAGTGCCGTCGGGGGGGTGCGTTAGAAGCGAAGTTCGAAGCCCAGGCCGTAAGCGCGGCGCCCGACCACGGGACCCTGGACGGCGAGGATACAGTCCCGGCCACCCACGCGGAGCGCGCGGCGGTATTCGAGGCCCGAATGCTTCTCGAAGCGAATATGGTTTCCGAACCAGCCCGTCTGAAACGCCGCCTCGATCGCGGCGACGATCTTTCTCTCGGGATCCGGTCGAATGCGCGCATCGGGCTCCCTGTCGTCCGCCTTGGCGGGTGCGCCCAGCGCCACGGCGATTGCGCCGGTAAGGACGACTTTCAGTGCTTGCGATCGTCGGCCAGATCGCATGGACCAGCTACCTCGCGACTGTCACGCCCCAGTCAATGTGCAATCGGCGTGCCACGCACGGGACGCGGCTCGGTGTCCAAGCGGGTTTGGCAGGGCAAAGAATTTCCCACAAGTGGAAGTCAGCGGGCTCGAGTTGCATCGATGTTGCCCAGGGTCGGGTGCCGCGGGTGCGATCGGGCGCGGTCGGGAACGCGGGGTGCGAGAAGCTGGACGCGGGGAATAGAACATGTTCTACTTGGGATCCGAATGGAGGACCGGTCCCGACGTATCGTCGAGTCGGCCGTGGCGCTGGCGGAAGAGGGCGGGTTCGAGGCCGTGCGCCTGCGCGACGTGGCATCCCACGCCGGCGTGGCATTGGGCACGCTCTACCGGCGCTTCCACAGCAAGGAAGACCTGCTACTCGCGGCTCTCGAAATGCAGATCGGGAAGCACGAGCAGCTCGTGCAGCGGCGTCCACCGCGGGGCGCCACCCCCCTCGAGCGGCTCGCCTCGTTCTTTCAGGTGATCACCCGCGCCCTGTGCCGCCGCCCCCATCTCGCCCGCGCCCTGATTCGCGCGGTTGCGACGGGCGAGCCCGAGCTGACCCAGAAGGTCGCGGCCTTCCATACCCGGGTCGAAGATCTCATCACCCGGGCGCTGCGCGGAACCGACGGCAAGACC
>JACZXC010000472.1 GCA_022571825.1 Myxococcales bacterium
GGCCCGAGTCGATCCATCGCCTCTACCGTGCAGACCTCGTCGGGGCGGGGGTGGGATGCGCCGCCGCGATTCCCCTGATGTTGGCGATTTCTCCTCCCGGATGCGTGTTCGCCTCGGGTGCGTTGGTCGCATTGGCTGGTCTCTACACGTCTTGGGGCGGGACGAGGCGTTGGGCCCCGGTCGGGATGGCGACCGCCATCGCGCTGGGGCTCGGCGCCGTCTTCGCGGATTCTCTCCCCGATCCCGTGGTCGATCCGATCAAGACCATGAGTCCGAAGAAGATGCAGCGCTGGGGGTTCACCCACGTTCTCCGCCGCTGGCATCCGGTGTTTCGGATCGACGTTCTCGAATCGGCCCTGACTCCCGGAAGGAAAGCGTTGATTCACGACGGTGCCTGGGGCTCCGCCCTTTACGAGTTCGACGGCGACGTTTCCAGTCTCGCCCAGCGCTACGACACCTCCAGCCGCCGGCTTCCGTTTGCCGTGATTCGGGACCATCCCCGCGTATTGATCCTCGGTGCCGCGGGTGGCAACGAGATCCTCGCCTCGCTCTATTTCGGAGCCGACCGGATCACGGCGGTCGAGCTGAACCCCGTCACGGTGGATCTGCTGAGACACGAGTTCTTGGAATACACGGGCCGGATCGCCCAGCACCCGAAGGTCGAACTCATCCACGCCGAAGGACGATCGTTTCTCGGCCGCGATGAGTCGAAGTACGACCTGATCTACTTCGTTGCGCCGGACAGCTACGCCAGCATGAGCGCCGCTCAGGCGTCGGGGTTCGTCCTGGTCGAGAGCTACTTGTACACGGTGGAGATGGTCAGGGAGGCGCTTCGTCATCTGCGCCCCGGGGGCGTCATCTGTATGCAGTTCGGGGAGGTCGAATACACCTGGAAGCCCAACCGGACCGCCCGCTATTTGTCGACAGCGCGCAGGGCCTTCGAGGATCTCGGGTTCGGTGAGTTCGGACGCCAGGTCCTGGTGGCGACGAGCCGAGACTTCCCGATCGAGCTTTCGACGATCGTGTTGGGAGAAAGGCCTTTCTCGCGCGATCAGGTCAAGGCCTTCCTGCGCGTCGTCGAGAGCATCCCCAGCGGGGAGCTGCGATATGCCCGAGGAGAGTCGTTCAAGCCCAGCATCCCGGGTCGGGTGATCTCGCTGCCGCGCGGCGAACTCGAGCACCTGTATCGAACCTACGCGTACAACGTCCGGCCGGTATCCGACGACGCGCCGTTCTTCTGGCACTTCGCTCGTTTCCGGGACGTCATCTTCGGACGGAATCAAGCGCTGCGATACCCCATCGGACCCGAAGACGGACGGGGCGAGACAGCGTTGCTGATGATGCTGCTGATCTCGACCGGTCTCGCCGTGGTGATTCTGCTGTCGCCCTTCGCGCTGGTCCGAGACCGATGGTCGGAACTTCCCCGCAAGGCACCGGTCGCTGTCTATTTCGCAGCGCTGGGGCTGGGATTCATGTTCTTCGAGATCGCACTCATCCAGAAGTTGACACTGTTGCTGGGCTATCCGACCTACACGCTGACGGTCACGCTCTTCGCACTGCTGGTCTTCTCCGGGATCGGGAGCGGGGTTGCGGAGCGATATGTCGAGCGGCGGGATCGTACCCTGATCGCGCTCGTCGTCGGAGTGATCGCGCTGACCACCTTTTACCAGTTCGGCATGGATCCCTGCGTGCAATGGCTCGTGGGCCGACCGCTGCCTCTGCGGATCGCATTCGCGGTACTGGTGCTGGCTCCGTTGGGCATGAGCCTCGGTGCTTTCATGCCCCTGGGGCTCACGACGATTTCGCGCCTCACGGAGTATCGGGCGGAATACGTCGCATGGGGATGGGCGGTGAACGGCGTCTTCTCGGTGTTCGGAGCGATTCTGGCTACGATGCTGTCGATGTCGTTCGGCTTTCGCGCAGTCCTGTTCTTTGCGGCCGTCCTGTATATCGCGGCGGCGAGCGTGCTCCGACGGGTTCCGCTTCGGCCGAATCGCAACCGGGCGTGATGGCGAGTTCCGGTCCGGTTCCCGGGCGAGAGAAGCATCGAACCCTCGACCTGGCGATCCTGATCTCCCTGGCAATCACTGCGGCGCTGTTCTGGAAGCTTCGCATCATCGATCCGGCCGAGTCGGAAGCGCTCACGGCCAATCTCACCAACGTGGATTTCTTCACCTACACGCTTCCGGTTGCGGTCGGTGCCGCGCGCTCGATCCGAGGCGGGGAGCTGCCGCTCTGGAATCCCTATCAGTCCTCGGGTCATCCAGCGTTGGCCGCGGTTCCCGCCGGACTGCTGTACCCCCT
>JACZXC010000093.1 GCA_022571825.1 Myxococcales bacterium
CCGGATCGCCCTGGAGGTCGAGGTCCGGTTGCACCCGGATCTCCTGATGGTGTTCCTGCCCGGCATCGATCGCGTCTCCCACGTGCTGTGGGGCGCCCTCGAGGGGCCCGCCGCGAAAGGAATCCCGTGGACACCGTGGCAGCGAGAAGCCGGCGCGGAGGCTCTGCGCCGCTACTACGAGTACACCGATGCGTTGATCGGTGTCTTGATGGAACGCTACGGAGGCGACGATCTCGTCATGGTCGTCTCGGACCACGGGTTCGAGGCCGGGAGCGCGCTGGGGGGTACCACCGGCATGCACGCGTCGGAGCGCGCATTGCACGGGGTGATCTTCGCCCAGGGGCGCCGGATTCAGCCGCCCCGAGACCGGGAGCCGGTCTCGGTAAACGACGTGACCCCCACGATTCTTGCCTGGCTCGGTCTTCCGGTCGCCGCCGACATGGACGGCAAGGTGGCTTCCTTTCTGGAAGGTGGGGCTGTTGCCGAGGTCGCCACCTACGACACCCAGCCCGTCGCGCGGACCACCGCGGCACCCTCGGGTGCCGAGCAGGCGATCGTCGAACAGCTTCGGTCGCTGGGGTATCTGGAACCGGGCGACGCTCCGTGACCCGGCGGTCCGCCGTCGATGCCCTTCGAAGCCATCGGAGGAGCGCGTGTCTCGAGGCTGGCTGATCGGCGGGTGGGTCGCGGCCATCGCGGCAGCGGCCGGCGCCAGGATCTGGACCGCCTTGGCGGGGCCGCTGATGTGGGGATACGACGCCTGGGGCCACGTGGCCTACGCCCTGTTCCTCGACCTGTATCGCGGGGTTCCGTGGGCGGATCAGGGCTGGTCCTACTTCCACCCTCCGCTCCACTACCTCTTCGGGTGGGTCCTCGCACAGTTTGGAAGCGGCGAGGTGCTGATGCGGGGCCTCCCGCTGCTGGCGTCCGCCGCCAGTCTGGCGACGGCGGCGCTGGCCGGAATCCTGGTGCGCCGGGTCGCACCGTCCCAGCCGGGCCTCGCACTGCTCGGCTTCACGGCGGTGGCTCTGTTGCCGGTACATCTCTTCATGAGCGCGATGCCCGGCAACGAGCTCACCGAAACCCTGCTCGTCGCCGCCGCCGTGACGGTCTTCATCGCGAACGAGTCGTCGGCGCGGCCGACGCGGATGACGGCCGCGGGTGTCGGTGCGCTGCTCGGCCTGGCGCTTCTGACGAAATTCAGCGGCTTGATCCCGTGGGTCGCCGCGACGGCCAGCCTGGCTCTGCGTCCCTTCCTGGCCGGGCCGTGGCGGGAGTCGGCCGGCCGCGCCTTCGCCCGCGCCGCCGTGATGGGAATCGTGGCCCTCGCGATTGCGTCCCCCTACTACGTTCGCAACCTGGTGGCCTTCGGCTCGCCGTTCCAGTTGAGCCGCGACTTCCCCCTCGTGACCCAGGTGGAGATCGATCAACCTCCGGGGTCGCGCGGCTGGATCGACTACCTCACGATTTCGCCGAGATTGTTCACCGATCCGAATCCCCTGGCGCCCCACATGCTCCACTCGGTCTGGGGCACGGTGTATCTCAACGTCTGGGCAGACAGCTATCGCGAGTCCGACGTGGCGCGTGCTCTGGAAGCGGAACGCGAGGAGCGGCGGTCCTCTTCGGTCATGGCCCTGCTCGGCCTGGGTCCGGCCGCCCTCGCGCTGGCGGGAGCGCTGCTGGCGGTGCGCGACGTCATTCGGGGACGACGCCGCGCAGCGTACGTTCCACTGCTCTTGCTGTCGGTATTGGTCATCGGGGCCTTCGCCGTGTTTGCCTGGCGAGTTCCGATCTGGTCCGCCCTGAAGGCTTCCTATCTATTCGGTCTCTCCCTCCCCTATGCTGTCTTCATCGCCCGTGCGGCCGAGTTCCTGGGATGCCGCCGGTCGTGGTGGCAACGGGTCGCGGCCCCCGCTGTGGTCGGGGTGGCAGGCCTCGTCGCCACCGTGGTGGCGGCGCCCGGTGTCGTCCTGCCGATTCGCGCTCACGCGCCGGCCACCGGGGCGGTTCACTTCTATTTCGGCGAGTATCCGGAGGCGAGGCGCATCTACGGGCGTCTCGCGAACGGATCGGCGTACCCGGTGCCGTGGATCGAGAACCTGGCGGCTGTGGATCTGGCCGACGGAAACCCGAACCGGGCGCGCCGGCTCTACGCGCGAGCCGTGGCTCTCGCACGATCGACGGGTCGCTCGGATCCCCAGCGCGCCGGCCGACTCGCCGTTGCCACGGCCCTGGACGGCGACCTGGAAACGGCGCGCCGGCTGTTGGACACAGCCGTGGGCGAGCATCCGCTCCCCGAACTTCTGGCCAATCGGGGTGCGATTCGAGCGGCCCTCGGCGACCTGGCCGGCGCCGAGGCCGATCTGAACGCCGGCCTGATGCTGTCGTCCGCCATGGTGCCCGCCTGGCGTACCCTGGCCGTCGTGCGCGAAGCCCGGGGCGAAGGGGCCAAAGCTGCCCGGGCCCGGGAGCGCGCCGCACGCGAAGCCTGTCGCGTTCCGCGCGGATACCCCTATGGCGTGGGCACCGGCGAAGTGCTGGAGTGGGGCGTGGGTCGCCGCTGGCTGCTGCGGTTCGAAGAGGGCGTTCTTCGCCCGGCGCTTCCTGTCTATTATCGACGCGCCTGCGGACGCCTGGGTTCGGAGGCGGGGTGAGCCGCGCACTCGGCCCGGCGTCCCGTCGCGAGATCGGCATGCTGGCGGCCCTTGCCGTGGTCCCGCTGTTGCCGTTCCTGTCGGCCGCGGTTTCCATCGATGCCCCCGTCTTCATCGCCGTGGCCCGGCAGATCGCGGCGAGTCCCGCAGACCCCTTTGGCTTCGACATGATCTGGGATCCCACGTCGCCATGGGTCGCCGAGTTCAACCGCAACCCGCCGCTCCTCTCCTACTACCTGGCCCCGTGGATCGGTTGGTTCGGTGAACGGGAGACCGTCCTCCACGCCGCGCTCTTGCCCTTTCCGCTGATCGCCGCGCTCTCTTTCTACGGAATCGCCCGGCGGCTCGCGGGCGACGGTTTCGCTCCCACCGCGCTCCTGGTCGCGACCCCCGCGTTTCTGGTTCTGTCGACCACCGTGATGCTCGACGTACCCGTGGTCGCCGGGATGCTCTTTACCGTCTATGCGTTCTTGCGGGCGGTCGAGGCCGAAGCTTCCCGATCCGCGAGAATTCGCTGGGAGTTCGCCGCCGGCTTCGCCGCGGCAGCCACGGGGCTCACCAAGTATGTCGGCTTCTCGATGGCGCCCCTGCTGGCCGCGGGTGCCGTATTGCTCATGCCCCGCTGGAAGCTCTCGATGCTGCGCATGCTGAGCGTTCCCGTGGTCGCGTGGGGGCTCTGGGGGGCCTACACGGCCCAGATCTATGGAAACATACACTTTCTCGAGTCTGCTGGCATGGTTCGGGAAAAGAATCTTCTTCCCGTCTACTTCTGGAATCAGGTCGCGACGACTCTCGTCTACCAGGGAGCGGCACTGGTGTTTCCGATCTTGATGTGGCTGCGCGCACTGCTGTTCACCCGCAAGGGGACCGAAATCGCCGTGATCGGCGTTCTGCTCGGCGCCGCGGTGGCGAGCCTGGTACTTCCGGACGGGAAACCCCCTCGACGCATCTCGATCGGGACCGAGGAGGGGGTGCTCGCGGCGGTGGGCTTCGCCGGCACTGTGCTCCTCTGGGCGCTGTGCCTGCGCCCGAAACGATTGCTCGCGAGCGCGCTCGATCGCTGGCTCGCGCTGTGGCTCGGGGGCTTCGTGTTCTTCACGATGTTCCTGAACTGGCATGTCAACGCCGCCGACGCTCTGCTGGCGGCACCCCCGCTGCTCTTGATGGTGTTCCGATCGCCGGATCTGCGGCCCAGCCGCCGCTTCGCGTTCCTCTCGGTGGCGTCGATGTTGCCCCTCTCGATCGCACTCGCCTGGGCCGACGTCCATCAGGCCGGCTTCTACCGGAGCGTCGCCGCCCGGATCGCCGCCGAGATCGGGGACAGCCCCGGCCAGCGCTGGTTCGTGGGGAACTGGGGGCTCCAGTACTATTTGGAGCGCGAGGGCTTTCGAGCCCTGGTGCCGATTCAGTACGAGCGCAGGTTCGGAGAATCGGCCCTCTCCATCGGAGACTGGGTGGCCAGCGCGCGCAACACCTCCCAGCTGGATGTGAAGTCGAACCTGCGTCGGTACCGGATGGGCGTGAGAGGGTTTTGGCGGCACGAGTCGTGGCTTCCGCTGCGCACGACGAACCCGGACGCCGGTGCCGGCTTCTACAGCCACCACGCGGGTCACGTGCCCTTCGCGTGGAGCCGTGCCCCGGTCGAAGAGATGGGCTTGGGTCAGGTAATCGGCAAGAACCGGTCGTTCACAGAACCACTTCGATGAGCCGGGGCCCCGGCTCGCGAAACGCCAGATCGAGTTGGGCGAGCAGGTCCTCGCTGGTCTCGACCCGGGCCGCCGGCATTCCGAAGCCGCGGGCGAGAGCGGTCCATTCGATCGCGGGGCGGGAGAGGTCGGTGAGCGCGCGCGCCTTCGGGCCCGGCTCGGCGACTCCGGCCCGAGCCAACTCCAGCTGGAGAATTCGGTAGCTCCGGTTGGAGCAGAGAAGCGTCACCACGTTCAGGCCCTCGCGCACCTGGGTCCACAGCGCCTGCAAGGTGTAGAGGGCGCTGCCGTCGGCCTGAAGAGCGATCACCGGGCGGTCGGGACAGGCCACCGCCGCGCCGGTGGCGCAGGGCAGCCCCTGTCCGATGGCCCCCCCGGTGAGTGCAAGATAGTCGTGGGGGGGTGAACTCTCGGCGGCGCCAAAGTACGGCAAACCACTGGTCGCCCCTTCGTCCACGACGATCGCGCCCTCCGGTTGTCGCAACGCCAGGGCCGCACCCAGGTTGGCCGGGTTGAGGTCGCCCACGGGGGGGTCGGGACGCGGGAGATCGGGGGGCGTCGGCGGCTTGCGCGGCGCGTCCAGCGCATCGGCGAGATCCTCCAGCGCCTGGGTTGCGTCTTGGTCGGGCTCGGCCAGGGTGACGAGGGATCCCGGAGCCTCGAGTCGGCTCGGGACGCCCGGATACCCGAAAAACGAAATCGGCGGCCCGGCACCGGCGAGGATCAGGGTGTCCACCCCCTTGAGGCTCTCGATCGCCGGCTCCGGGAAGTACGGAAGGCGTTCCAGCCGCGGAAGACCGGCGCCGCGCGCCAGTCGCGCCGGAAAGGTCGGGCACAGCAGGCGGGTGCCGGTAGCGGCGGCCACCCGCGCCGCAGAACGCAGACCGTCACGTCGGAGCGCTCGCGCCCCGAGAAGCAGTGCCGGACTGGGGCTCTCGCGTAGCCGGGTCGCCACCGCCTGGACGGTTTCGGGGTCGATACCCTGAGGTTTTTCCATCGCACAGCGGCCCCGCCCTTTCCCGGCGGGTTCTACCTGACAGTCGGCGGGAACGATCAGCGTTGCGACCTGGCCCGGCGGACGCGCTGCCGCCGCCACGGCCTCGGCGAAATCCGCGGCGAGATCCTTGGAGGAGCAGACCGTCCGAACCCAGGCCGAGACCGGTTGCGCCAAGGAGACGATGTCTGAGGTGAGGGGCGGGTCGTGAGGACGGTGCCAGGTCGCGTGATCGCCCACCAGGTTCACGACTGGCGACCGCGCTCGCCGGGCGTTGTGGAGGTTGGCGATTCCATTGGCGAAGCCGGGCCCCAGGTGAAGCAGCGTCAGGGCCGGCTGGTCTCGCATGCGACCGTAGCCGTCCGCCGCACCGGTGCACACGCCTTCAAAGAGTCCCAGGATGGCTCGCACACCGGGTACCGCGTCGAGGGCGGTGACGAAGGCCATCTCGGTCGTTCCCGGGTTTGCGAAACAGACCTCGATACCGGCGTCCCGCGCCAGCCGGATCACACTTTCCGCGCCGTTCATCGCGTGAATGCTACCGCTTCCGGGCGGAGGACCGCAGGGCTGGAAACTCCGGGTCCGGGCGTCTAGTTTCCCGGCGCCCGGGGCCCGATTTGCTGCGACCCGCGGGCGATTCAACCCCTCGTCGGTCGAGGTCGTCCCACTATATGCCCATCGCCGAGATCTCGTTGATCGCTTCGCTGCTCGCGGTTGCCTTCGGAGTCGTTCTCTATCGAACGGTTCTGGCAGCGACCCCCGCGAACCCCCGTGCCCAGGAGATCGCCGATGCGATCCGGGTCGGGGCTCAGGCGTTTCTCAAGCGGCAGTATCAAACGGTCGCCGTGGTGGGCGGGGTCATTTTCTTCGCGCTCGGGACGCTGTTGGGATGGTGGACGGCGGCCGGTTTTGCCCTGGGTGCACTGGCCAGCGCCGGTGTGGGCTTCGTGGGCATGAACGTCTCGGTGCGAGCCAACGTACGGGTCGCCGCCGCGGCCTCCTCGGGCTTCGCTCCGGCCTTTGCCCTGGCCTATCGCGGGGGGGCGGTCACGGGCCTCATGGTCGTCGGGTTCGCATTGCTGGCCCTGTCATCGCTGGTTCTGGTCATGGATTGGGCGGGCTACCACGAGCCCAACGCCCTGCTGGGGCTCGCCTTCGGTGGCTCGCTGATCTCGGTCTTCGCCCGACTGGGTGGCGGCATCTTCACGAAGGGTGCCGACGTCGGCGCGGACCTCGTGGGCAAGGTCGAGGCCGGCATTCCCGAGGACGATCCGCGCAACCCCGCGGTGATCGCCGATCTGGTGGGTGACAACGTCGGCGACTGCGCCGGGATGGCGGCGGACCTGTTCGAGACCTACTGCGTGACGGCGGCGGCGCTGATGCTGCTCGCCTTCATCATCTACGACGGGAACCAGGCGATGTTCCTCTACCCCCTCGCGGTGGGGGCGGTGAGCATCGTCGGGTCCCTGGTCGCGATACCCTTCATCCGCATTTCCGAGCCAAGCGAAGGCGAGAACCCGGCGGTCATGCGGGCGATGTACCGCGGCCTCGGAATCGCCGCAGCGGTGTCCCTCGGTCTGCTCTTTCTGGTGAACCGGGCGACGGCCATCCCGGCGGACGCGGGCTTCACCTACATCGATCTGTGGCTCTGTGCCGGGGCGGGCATGCTGATCACCGGTCTCATGATGTGGATCACGAACGTGTACACCGGTGATGGCTCTCGCTTCGTCGAACAGATCGCCAAGGCCAGCGAGGGAGGGCACGGAACCAACGTGATCAGCGGACTCGCCGTGGGCATGCAGTCCACGGTCGTTCCGGTGATCGGTATCGTCGCCGCGATGATCGGATGCTTCGAACTCGCCGGAATCTACGGCGTGGGCGTCGCTGCCATGAGCATGCTTTCGATGGCGGGCATCGTCGTCGCCATCGATGCCTACGGTCCCATCACCGACAACGCCGGCGGGATCGCGGAAATGGCGGATCTGGGCGACGCGGTTCGAAAGGTCACGGATCCCCTCGACGCCGTTGGCAACACCACCAAGGCGGTGACCAAGGGCTACGCCATCGCCTCCGCGGGCCTCGCCGCCGTGGTCCTATTCACCACCTATATCGAGGATCTCAAGCGACTCGGTGGCGAGTCGGTCCGTACGGTCTTCGACCTATCCGATACCTATGTGCTGGCCGGGTTGTTCGTGGGGGCGATGATTCCTTTCATCTTCGCCTCCCTCGCGATGAGCGCCGTGGGCGTCGCCGGGGGCAAGGTTGTTGAAGAAGTGCGGCGTCAATTCCGCGAGATTCCGGGACTGATGGAGGGCACGGCCAAGCCGGACTACGGCGCCTGCGTCGATATCGTCACGCAGACCGCGCTGCGCCAGATGATCGTTCCGGCCCTGATCCCGGTGCTGGTTCCGGTTCTGGTCGGTGGGGTGCTGGGGGTCCAGGCCCTCGGGGGTCTGCTGATCGGCTCGATCGTCTCCGGACTCTGCCTCGCCATCTCCATGACCACCGGCGGTGCGGCCTGGGACAACGCCAAGAAGTACATCGAGGCGGGCGCCCTCGGGGGTAAGGGTTCGGAAGCGCACAAGGCGGCCGTGACCGGCGACACCGTGGGCGACCCCTACAAGGACACCGCTGGGCCCGCCATCAATCCGATGCTCAAGGTGATCAATATCGTCGCGCTGCTGATCATTCCCCTGCTCGTCTGAGACCAGCGACACCGCGGGGAGCTGCCGTGGCGGAGACCGTCCCCGAAGCCCATCCGCGCGATCGATTGAGGCGCGACCTAGGTCTCCGGGACGCGACCCTTCTGGTCGTGTCCGGTGTGATCGGGTCGGGGATCTTCTTCACGCCAGGTCCGATCGCGGCCTTGCTTCCTCACCCCGGTGTCATTCTCGCCGCCTGGATCGTGGGGGGTCTCCTCTCACTGGCGGGTGCCCTCGCCAACGGGGAGCTCGGCGCCATGTTCCCGCGGGCGGGCGGCGACTACGTGTACCTGCGCGAGGCCTTTCACCCGGTCGCGGGCTTCCTGGTCGGCTGGCTCACCTTCTTCGTGATTTACGCCGGGACCATCGCGACCCTTGCCGCGGCTTTCGCGGCGGGGCTGGGCTCGTTCTTCGAGATCAGCGCGTCGGAGAAGGCCATTATCGCCGTCGGATTGGTCCTGTCGGTTTCGGCCCTCAACTACATTGGGGTGCGCTGGGGCGCACGAGTCAACAACCTGACCGCCACCATCAAGATCGCCGCGCTGGTCGCGCTCGGCTTGCTGGGACCGATTGTTGGCGAGGGCGACTTCAGCAACCTGCGACCCATCGTCGACGGAGCCGGGGAGCTGCCCCTGGTGGCCTTCGGCCTCGCCCTCTCGCCGGTTCTCTTCAGCTATCTCGGCTGGAATTCCTCGGTCTACGTGGCCAGCGAAATTCGCGATCCTGGCCGCAACCTTCCGCGTTCGCTGTTCTTGGGGCTGGCCATCTGTACCGTCATCTATCTGCTGGTGAATGCCGTCTATCTCTACGCTGTTCCCGTCCAGTCCCTGGCCGGCGAGGTCAACGCCGGAGAAGCCGCGGCCCGAGCCCTGTTCGGCGGAATTGGGGGCCGGCTGGTCGGCGCCCTGGCGCTGCTCTCGGTTCTCGGCACCTTGAATGCGACGATCTTGGTGGGTCCGCGCATCGCCTACGCGATGGCGCTCGATGGCCTTTTTTTCCCCGGTGTGGATCGCACCCACGCGAGGTTTCGCACGCCCGGGCGCGCGCTCCATGTTGATGATCGGCT
>JACZXC010000094.1 GCA_022571825.1 Myxococcales bacterium
ACCCCCTCCCACGAATTCACCCCATTTCAGCGCAGCGGCTGGGTACTCGCGCATCCCCAAATTCCATGCCAGCCAAAAGTATCCTGAGATGATAGCACGGAGGCGCCGAAGACGAGCGCCCTTCTTCGCCCATATATATCTGCTCCGATGAAACTTCGCGGCCATTACACCCGCGTCACACTCGGGAGGCGAATGTAACGCCTCTGCGACACGCGCGTGGTTTCCTGTCGGAGTTGCCCCGGGTGTGTCGGCTCTACGAATCCGCCGGCGCCGCCGACCATGCTTGTCAAGCCCGCGAGGGCGCTCACCCTGAATCCAACCTCCATTTCGGCGACCTGGACGAAGCGCGTGGCCCTGGACCAACGGAATATCTCGAAGCCCGGTACGTCTCTGACCTGGAAGAGCCGGCTTCTAGCTTGATACGTAGAGGGCGTAGTCGAGGCGGTCGCGGATCGGCTCGATGTGGCGCCGGTAGACGTCGAGGGTGTAGCCGAGGGTCTGGAACGTGTAGAAGGAGATGCCGATGGGAAGAACCACGTTGAAGACGAACCCGGGCAGTGAGACGCCGAAAAGGGCAGCCAGGTCGTGGAAGCTTTCTGCAAAGAAGCCCACGTACTTGAAGGCGCCCAGGACCGAGAGATTGGTGACCAGGCTGACGGTCATCCATCCACGACGGTGCGCCGGGTCCGAAGTCCCGGCGATTCGAAGCGCCACCGCGTAGTCGAGGGCGGTCGAGAACGCCAATAGCCCGCAGAAGCGCCAGTCCCACGCGGCGTAGAAAAGGTAGCTCGCGAGCAGCAGCATTCGGTTCTGGGCGCGATGGGGCAGGGCGGCGTACCCGGCGAGAACGAACGCGAAGAAGAAGCCGAACTCGAAGGTGTTAAAGAGCATGCGGGCGGCGGAAGCATAGCCCGGCGAGCTGCGCCGCGAACTCGTCCGCGGGAATCGGCTTCGCGAACCGTTAGCCCTGCATGCGGTGGCGACTAGGTCCGCGAAGTTGGCCTCCGCGAGTCGATCGCCTCCGCTGCCGATTCGTCAAGGCTCCACGGCTGATTCGTTAAGGGGTTGGGCTCGTTGGACGCGTTCGGCTCCACAACAGAAGAAACAGCAGCAAGACGGCCGCTGCGATGCCTGCGGGAATCCAGATTTCGATCGAGTGTGACTCGATCCAAACCAAGAGACCCCGTCCGGCCCAGGTCGTCAGGGCGATCCCGGGCAGGAAGCCGATGGCCGATCCAACCACGAGAGGGGCAAAGCGCACCTGGGAGAGCCCGAGTCCCCAGTGGGCCCAGGGCGCCAGGAAGAAGATCAGGCGTACCAGGATCACTCCCACCAGCGCATTCTCGGCGAGGCGGCGGTCGAAGCGTTGAAGCCTCGGGGGCAGACGGCGGGAGATCCAGTCGCGTCCGACGCCGCGGGCGAGGCTGGCTCCCACCACGCTCGCGCCCACCGCCCCGGCCCAGTTCAGCAGTATGGCGAGCTCGGTGGGCCAGATCGCGACCGACGCGAGGATGAAGAGAATGCCCGGGAAACCCAGACCCTCGAGGACCGAGAAGCAAACCACGAAGAGAAGGGCCCCCCACGGACCCGCCGCCGCGATGGTTTCGCGCAGCGCCTCCACCTGGAGCTCGCTCCGAGACACCGCGAAGACGATGATCACGGCCGCGAGGGCGATGAGTGCGAGAAGACGCCTGTTCATGGGATGGGGTTCGGCTCCCAGGGCGATCGATCAGGATACCGGTCGCCCGGCGGAGCGGTACTCTCGGCCCCTCGTGAAGCTCTCGATCGTGGGACATGCGTGCATGCGCGTCGAGGCCGGGGACCTGCGGCTGGTGGTCGATCCCTGGCTCTCGGGGCCCATCTACTGGGGGGCCTGGTCCCACTGCCCCGAGCCCGTGTACGACGATTCGATCTTCGAAGCCGACCATCTCTTCATCACCCATTGGCACTACGACCACTTCGACGCCAACTCCCTGCGCCGCTTTCGCAAGGACGCTCGGGTCTTCGTGCCCCGGTTTCCGGTCTCGGCCTTGGCCAATCAGCTTCGCGAGCTCGGCTTCCAGCGTGTCACCGAGATGGTCGAGGCCCGGCGCTACCGGCTGGGTCCGGACTTCGCGATCACCGCGTTCCAGATCCAATATCTGGACGACTCGGTGCTCGTCGTCGAGGCGGGGGGCGTCGTCATCGTCGACCTGAACGACGCGAAGCCGCTGCCCCCCTCCTGGCGCGCGATCCGGCGACGCTTCCCTCGGCCGGATTTCATGCTTCGGAGTCATTCGCCCGCCTGGTCATTTCCGACCTGCTACACGTTCGAAGACGAAGCTGAAGCGGTGGCCGTCGAGCGCGATTCGTACATGGCCGCTTTTCGTGAGGCCGCGCGCATTCTCGAGCCCCGATTCGCCGTCCCCTTCGCTAGCGCCGTGTGCCATCTGCATCGAGAGGCGCGGTCGGAGAATCGGCACCTGGTGCCGAGCGCCGAGATGGCAGATTACCTGGCGCGACATCCTCTTCCCGGACGCACCGAGTTCGTGCGAATGTCCCACGGTGCGAGCTGGAGCTCCGAGTCCGGCTTCGAGGGCACCGAAAGGGCGGCGCAGCTCGATTTCCTCACCGAAGTCGAGCGCCTGGCCACCCGGCGCGAGCGCGAGTTGGCGCGCCTCTACGCGGTCGAGGATGCCGTCGTCCTGGACCATTCGGCGTTCCGCGACTATTTCCAGCAGTTTTTCCGGTCGCTCGGACCGTTCCGGCGCCTGCTTCGCAGCGTCTGGGTGTTTCGCCTCCGCCGAGGTGAGACCCTCGAGTACTGGACCGTGGACTTCGCGAGGTCGCGGGTGACCCAGGGGACGACCGAACCCGAGAGCTACACGAGCCGCATCGATGTCCACCCCGCCGTACTGTCGGATGCCCTCGAGACCCGCGTTGTCGCCAACATCGAGATCGCGAAACGCTGGCGGGTTCACGTGCGCAGGGGCGGGGTCACCGGACATTTGCTGCTGTGGGTTCTGATTTCGCTGTTCGAGGCGGGATATCTGACGCGGCGGAATCTCCTGACCGCACGCTTCGTCGCGGGATATGCGCGGCGACTGCCGGAGGTAGTGCACTACGTGTTGCTGTTGGTTCGAGTGCTGCGTCGAGGAGTTTCTGCGGCGGCTGAGACCGTGAGCGGCGTGGAATCGCACTGAACGCGTGTGATACGCTCGCCTTCAACCGTGCCCGAACCGCGCCCCGATCATCCGTTCATCTCCATCGTGGTTCCCGTTCTCGATGAAGAGGAGTGCGTCGAGGAACTCGCGCGTCGGATCGACGAGGTGATGGCCGGGGTGGATGCGGAGTACGAGTTGATCTTCGTCGACGACGGCAGCCGCGACGGCACGCCGGAGAGAGTCGCCGAGCTGCACAAGGCGGCCCCGTCCCGCGTGCAATCGATTCGCTTCACCCGCAGCTTTGGCCACCAGGCGGCCCTGGTGGCCGGCCTGCGCCACGCCCGCGGCGATGCGGTGGTGACCATGGACGGCGACCTCCAGCACCCCCCCGAGTTCCTTCCGACACTCATCGATGCCTGGCGCGAGGGCGCGGACGTCGTGCACACGGTGCGTCGCTTGGCCCCCGGCACCGCCCGCAGCCGCAAGGAGCGCACGGCCCATGTGTTCTATCGGGTCATGTCCGCCCTCGGGTCGGTACCGGTGATTCCAGCGAGTGCGGATTTCCGCCTGCTGGACCGGCGGGTGGTGGACGCATTCAATACCCTGGAGGAGCGATTCATCTATGCCCGTGGGCTGATCCCGTGGCTGGGTTTTCGGGATGCCCGGGTGGAATACCAGGTGGGAGAGCGCTACGCCGGTCAGAGCAAGTACAGCTTCTGGCCGATGTTGCGGCTGGCCCTGGACGGGCTCTTCTCCTTCTCCGTGCTGCCGTTGCGATTGATCTCGCTTCTGGGGCTGGTGACGACGCTCTTCGGTGTGGCTTTTGGGGTCCATGCTCTGATCGCGCATCTGACCGGCGGCGTGGCCGCGAGCGGCTGGACGTCGGTCGTCGTGCTGATCCTGATCTTCGGCGGCGTGCAGCTGCTATCAGTCGGCATACTGAGTGAGTACGTCGGCCGGGTGTACGACGAGGTCAAGCGCCGGCCGCGCTACGTCATCGAGTCCCGGAGCGAGCCGGACTCTCCGTGAGCTGTGCGGTTTGCGGCGCGGCCCGCGCGCGCAGCAAGCTGCGCACGGGTGGTGTCGAGATCCTCGAGTGTGCGTCCTGTGGGCTGGCTTTCTGGAGGAGTCCCTCGGGCCATCGCCCCGAAACGGTCTACGACGCCGCGTATTTCGCGGGCACTTCGGCAGATCACGGCTACGACGATTACGGGAACCTCGAGCGCTCGCTTCGACGCACCTTCGCGCGGCGGCTGTCGCGCATGCCGATTCCCGCGGCGGGCTCGCGCTTGCTCGACGTGGGCGCGGCCTATGGTTTCGCCCTGGTCGAGGCTCGACGTGCCGGTTGGGTGGCGGTGGGCCTCGAGATCTCGGCCGATGCCGCGCGGCGAGCGAGACGACTCAACCCGGGGCGGCTGGTGATCGCGAACGCGGCGGCGGTGCCCTGCGCCGGCGACAGCTTCGACGCGGTCACTCTGTGGGACGTACTCGAGCACCTGCCGGAGCCCCACGCGGCGCTGGCCGAGATCGCGCGAATTCTGCGCCCGGGGGGTCGCCTGGTCCTCACGACCGGCGACGTCGGAAGTCTCGCTGCGCGCCTGTCGGGGTCCCGCTGGCATCTGTACACGATTCCCGAGCATCTGTTCTTTTACACGCGAAAGAGTCTGCGCATGCTCCTCGAGGCCCACGGGTTTCGAGTGGAGTCGTTGCGCGCCGAGGGCTCGACCTACACCCTGGGCTACCTGATGGAACGGCTCCGCAAGACTCTCCTCCGGCGTTCATCGCCGACCCGGACCCGCTGGCCGGGTTCGGAGCTGCGGGTGCCCGTGAACCTGTTCGACATCGTGACGGCTCGGGCGGTACTCGGTGAGCGCGGGTGAGAAGATCGGAACGGATCGCGTTGCTGGGCGCGGCCGTCGCCCTCATGGGGCTCTGGCTGCTCATCGGCACCCAGGCGACGCTGCCCGAGCTGACGGGAAGGGCCCGGGGCTGGTCGGGAGACTTCGTCGACTACTACCTCCCGAACGCGGAATACGCCGGGTCGCGATTCGCCCGGGGCGAGCTGCCCCTGTGGAATCCGCATCAGAGCGCCGGTAATCCGTTTCTGGCTTCTCTGCAGGTGGGTGCCCTGTACCCGCCCAATTTTCTTCACGGGGTGCTTCCCGCTCAGACGGCCTTCCTCGTGCTGGCGGCCCTGCACCTGGGCCTCGCGGTGGTCTTGGCCGGGGCCCTCGCGGCGTCGCTGGGCGCCGGACCCTGGGGCGGCGCCCTGGCGGGCATCGCCTATGCCAGTTCGCTTCAGGTGGTCGGCGCCATCTGGTCCCCCCCGACGCATTACGCCGCGGCCTGGGCGCCCGGACTGCTGCTCACCGTCGATCGCGTAATCGCACGGGCTACGGCGCGGCGGACCGTGGCGCTCGCGGTGGCGATTGCGATGTCGCTTCTTTCCGGGTGGCCCTACACGTTCGCGATGTCGGCTCTGGCGGCCGGTTTCTATTCGGCGGTGCTTCTCGGAGATCGGGCCGTCCGGTCGCGACGGATACCCTGGCCCACGGGCGTCGCCCTGATCATCGGAGCGATCGCCGGACTCATGCTGGCGGCGCCCCAGATGCTTCCGGCGGTTGAACTCGTGCAGCGAAGCTGTCGCGCTCTGGGTTCCCTGGTGATGGCCCAGGCCGTGTTCGTCGACACGCCCCACGATCCCTCGGCCTTTCTTTCCACCTTGCTGCGCGACAGGTTCAACGACGGCGTTCCCGGGGCGCTCTGCGTGCCGCTGGCGATGCTGGCTTTGCTGCTTCCGGGTCCCGGTCGCGGGCGGGTTGCGGTGTTGCTGGCCGTTGGCGCACTGGCCCTGATGACGTCCTTCCCGGGCCACCTGCCGCTCTACAGCTGGCTTCGCGAGCTGCCTCTACTCGGTGATTTCCGCTTTCCGTACAAGTATCGGCTGCTCTTGACCCTCAGCCTCGCAACCGCGGCCGGCGTCGGGACGGCGCGACTTCAGCACCTGTTGGGGCGTTGGCCTCAGGTCGCCCTCGCCGCGGCGGTGACGGCGCCGTTGCTTCTGACCGCGACCGCTGCCCTCCCGGTCTTCCAGCGCGTGCTTCCCTTCGCGCGCAATGCACCGGTGCGAACCTCCCTAGATCGCGAGCTGGAGGATCTGGGCGTGGTGGATCCGGCTCGCGGGTTCGATCGCGTCTACTGGACCGGTCGCACGGAGCGGCTGCGCGAGTGGCGCGAAATATACGCTGTCCACGACCTGGAGCCTCTCACCCTGGCGCGAGCCGGTCAGATGCTCACCTTCTTCGAAACCGGGCGACCGCGCACCGTCTTTACGCCATCGCCGGATGCCCCGAGGCGAGGAGATCGGGTGGTGGCTCCCTTCTCGGGCCTGCTGTGGATGCCCTGGGACGGCGATCGTGCCGCGATCCTGGACCTGTTCTCCGCTCGACTCATCGTGAGCCCCACGGCCCACGTCTGGCTGGTCGATCGCTATCGACGGCTTTCGCCCGAAGGCGTGAAGCCCGCCGTGTTCGACAACCCGTACGCGTTGCCCCGTGCCTACCGGGTCCGGCAGGCATTGCCGGAGCCGCCGACGCTCGTGGCAGGGCTGCGTCAGCTCGCGTCCGGGCGTTTCGATCTGCGGCGCTTCGCCATCCTCGACGCACCACCGCCCGAACTGCGCCCCCGGCTGGGCCGTCGGTTGCGCGGGGCAACCGGGGAGGTCGAGATCCTCGAGCTCGCGCCCGAGCGCGTGGTACTGCGCACGCGAGGCGACCATCCCGCCGCCGTCGTTCTGACCGATGCCCACTATCCCGGTTGGGAGGCGACCCTCGACGGGTCGCCCACCCCGTTGTTGCGGGCCAACCTGATGTTCCGCGCGGTGGCGGTCCCGCCGGGCGAGCACGAGATCGTGATGCGCTACCGGCCCGCGACCCTTCGGTGGGGCTTTGCGATCGCCCTGCTGGCGGTCATCGGCTGCGTCGGTGCCTCGCTGCGCTCGTCGCGGGAGCCCGGGGTGCCGCGCGCTGGCACCGGATCTAGCGCTTCAGCCAGTCGATGATGGCGGCGACCGCTCCCTCCCGGCCGGTTTCGGCGGGGAATCCGTAGTGGTCTCCGTCGATCTCGATCTGGGTGAGGTTGCGGGTGGCCAGCGAGCGCACGATCAGGTCGGCGTCACTGGGGAAGATGCAGTTGTCGCCGCTGTAGCGGATGAGAAGCGCCGGTAGCGTCATTCGTGCTCCGGTCCGGGCGATCTCGGCCCGGGAGGAGAGGCCGGACCAGGTCGAGAGCCAGGCCTCCGGCGACACCATTCGCCCGAACCCCACGGCGCCGTAGTTGATCCAGTCCGGTCGCGTGCCCCAGAGCGAGCCGTAGTTCCGCTTCGATGGATCGAGAGACAGGCTCACCGCGCGGGGGTCCGCATCGGTTCGATAGACGAACATGAACTCCGTGGCGATCGACCGGCGGCGGTCCTCGACCGAGCCCGTAAGCTTCCAACGCGCGCGCGCGGCGTTTCGGCGGGCGAGGCGGGCCCGGGCCTCCGCGTCGATCCGCTCGATCCGCGCGCGCTGGGCCATCCGGTAGGCCGACACGAAGCCGGTGCTGTACTCGCTCGACTTCGGAGGCTCGGCGAAGCCGTTGGCCGGTTCATAGAGGTCGAGGGCCGGGTCGCAGGAGACCGGGTCGGTCTCGTCGGTCAAGGAGGGGTCGATGGCGTGAAGCAGGAAGTGGCCCTCACCGGGGTGGGCCGCCAGGTAGATCATGGCGTCGGCGGTCGGGAGCTCGAAGCGATTGAGATCGAAGGGATCGCCGGTGGCGAGCTCCCGCAGGCGGGTGCCCTCGGGTGCCGACGCCTGGCTCAGGTAGAAGGTGAACAGGGAGCCGCCCCCGGAGTTCCCGCACAACACCACCCGTTCGTAGCGATGGCGCGCCACCGCGATTCCCGCTGCCGCGTCGAGCAGCACCCGTTCGTGGATCAGGGTGGCGTCGTTGTTGAGCCAGCGGCTGTTGATGCACAGAACGGCGAAACCCGCCTCGACGAGTCCCGGCACTACATAATGCCGTGAGAAGTTCGCTCGGGGATGCATCAGACAGACAGCCGTATCTTCACCGCCTCGTGCATACAGCCAACCGTGGGCGATGGCGCGGTCGGGGGTCTCGAGGCGAAGCGGCTCGCAGGTGGTTCCCGCCGGGGGCTCCCGGTGCCACTCGCCAACCGAATAGGGGTTGTCGTAGCGTCCGATGCGCTGGGCGTTCAGGTCGATGTGAAAGAGCTTGCCCGCCTCCATGGCCTGCGCCACGGCGTGCGTGAACGACAGTCCGGCCATGGTCTCGTGGGCCACCTCCGGGTTCACTCCCACCATGTCCCCGTGTTGCAACGTGGAGATGAAGTGCAGCATGTGACCCGTGGTCGGCAGGTACATGTCGCAGCGTGGCTCGTTGGGCTTGGCCTCCAGGGCGAACTTGAGATCGTAGCCGTTGTCCTTCACGTACCCCATCAGGAAGTTCATGCACTCCCGCATCCAACCGAGGGCGGTGACCGGGTCCTTGGAGGCTTCCACCTCCGTGCCTTCTCGCCCACCCCAGAAGACATAGATCTTGGCGCCCAACTCCACACCCATATCGATGGCGCGCATCGTCTTCTGCAGCGCGTACGCCCGGACCTGGGGTTCGTTGCTGGTGAAGGCGCCATCCTTGAAGATCGGATCGTAGAACAGGTTGGTGGTGGCCATCGGGACGCACATCCCGTGGTCGTTCAGAGCCTGCTTGAACTCAGCCACGATGCGGTCGCGCTCGGCCGGTGTGGCGTCGAGGGGCACCAGGTCGTTGTCGTGCAGGTTGACGCCGTACGCGCCGAGTTTCGAGAGTTGCTTCACTCCCTCCACCGGCGAGATGCGCTCCCGCACCGCGTCACCGAACGGATCGCGCCCGGGATTGCCGAACGTCCACAAGCCAAAGGTAAAGTG
>JACZXC010000095.1 GCA_022571825.1 Myxococcales bacterium
CGCCGGAACCCGGGCCGCGGTCGAGTCCCTGGACGTCATCTAGAGCCCAGACGCGGCGAGGGGGGGGGCTCCGGCTCATGGCTCGTTTGGCGGGTTATCGGCGGGCAGAGCCCGCCTGCCCGCACGGCGAGCCTGCGGCTCGGCTCGCAGCGGGTTAACGCCATTCGCAAGGCCGAAGGCCGCGCAGCGAGGCGAAGCCGAGCGAAGGTGGGGGCCTGCAAGGGGTCGCTTACCTTCGCCTTCGCCCCCCTCGCCGCATCTGGATTGGCTCTCCTGATGCCGGGTCAGGTCCAGGGAGCTAGAGGATTTCGTCGATCACCAGGGAAATACCGCGGTCGCCGGGATCCACGGTTCCCTCCACCGATCCCCGCAAATCGCCGGGGCTGCGCGTGGTGGCGTTTCCGTCGCGATCGATCCTCGCTGTCACGCGCAGGGGACCGGCAAAGGGCAACCCAGCGATCATGCGGTCCTCGGGACCGATGCTGAATTCCATCGGAAATCGAGGGGCCGTGATGCGTCGCACCGCCAGCGGCGGTCCCGACCTACCCGTACGCGCGATCAGGAACAATGTGGCGCCAGCCGGAATGCGATCGATCAGGTCGCTGGCGACCGTCACGGTTCCGCGGATGGAACTCTCGGAGGAGGCGACAGCGCCTGCGCCGCCGGGTGCAGGCGGCATATCCGCGGGAGGAGCCGCACGCTCCGCACCGGCGGGGAAGATACGGGACAAGTCCGGCTGCCTCGGTTGCTCACTGGGATCGAAGGGCTCGATGGCGCGGTCGCACCCGCCGACGACCCAGACGGCAGCCGCGGCCCACGCGAGAGTCGAAGCCTGCAGTCGGCGCCTCGCCATAGCTCCACCTTAGCATGGCGACTGACTCGACGACGCCCCCCTCCGAGCGGGGCGCGTCCGGCTCAGTTGAGGTACCGAGCTACCGCGGTCTTCGCCTCAGCCCCCCGGCCAGTGCCACAAGCCGATGGAGGGTCAGAGCTGGAGCCCGGGTTCCCTTTCCAACCCTTCTTTTCCAAAGCCGAACCCGCGACGAGGGTGAGGGTGCACCACCGACGCACGCCGCGTGAATCATCACGCGGTCCTGTCCTGTCATGGTTTGGGATGACCGGTTGTGCGGCCTAGGAACGGTGCGCCGTCGAAGACCTCGCACTGGATGAGAGGCATTTGAACCGGTGCTCAGCAACGCACGCGTCCATGTTGCGGGCGGTCGCCTTGATCGAATGCTCGCAATAATCCTCGGCTGCGCGCTCACAATCCGAGTACCGCTTCCCCGGCCCGTCGAACGGAGCGGTCACGACAGGTGAGATCTCGCACCCCAGCGCCGCCAAGCAGGCCAGGGCACCCAGTAGAATTTTCATGACCACCTCCTGGTGAGCGGTTGGAGCCCAGGTGATATGCAACTGCGGTGCCAGGAGACAATTCTGCCAGAACGGGCGGCGGCGGCTGGTGAACCAGCCGAGGCGCAGGAAACCGGCGACGACTGCCGGCCAAGGACTGCATCGCAACCCCCCTGTCGAGGTGGGCGCATGCAGTACCGCACCGCCTGGCAGGGGAATACGCTGTCAGCAGTGAGCCGCCGGCAACTCCGAGGCTCTCCGCGATAAGCGCCACCACCGGCGCGTGTGCGGTCAGGCGGCGTGGAGCTTGAGCACGAGCTCGGCGAGCTCGCGCCCCAGGTTCTCGACGCGCTGCGCCTGCCGCGCCTCGCGCAGTCGGCCGTTCCCGAACGCGTCGCCAGCACCCCGGAGCGTGACCTGCTGGGCCAACACCGTGACACCGATGTTGGTGAGTAGGCTGCGAAGGACGACCAGCCCGCGCAGACCCCCGAGTGGCCCCGGCGAAGCAGCCATGATCGCCGCCACCTTGCCCTGGAAGCCAGAAAGATCCTGCTTGGCCTCCGGTGAGCGCGACACCCAGTCGACACTGTTCTTCAGCAGCGGGCTGATGCTGCTGTTGTACTCCGGCGACGCGATCAGGAGACCCTGATGTTCCTGGAACAGCTCGCGCAGCGCGATGGCTGCAGCCGGGAGGCCCTCCGCGGACTCGAGGTCGGCGTCGTAGAGCGGCAACGCGTAGTCCCGCAGATCGATCAGGGTGCAAGCCACCTTGGCGGACTCGACACCCCGGACTGCTGCGCGAACCATCTGTTTGTTGAAGGATCCACTTCGCGCGCTGCCCGCGAACGCCAGTACTTTCGGCGCTTGACCCGTCGACCGGGTCAAGCTGCCCGACCTTCGTGAGACGGCATGGGTACTCCCTTCCAGCTGGCAGAGACTATCAAACCCGGTGAGCGCTAGGCGGCGGCCTCGTCCGCGGGAACCGCGGCCGAAGATCCACGGTGCCGGCGATAGATCTCAAGGACCAACTGAGATGCTGGGTGCAAGAGCAGTTCCTTGCGGTACCGAACGATCGAACGGAGAAGTAGCTCGGGCAATGGATACGGGACGTCCGGCGCCCCCAACAAGGAGCCGAGGAGCGCGCTGGCGGTCAAGTCCGCCACGCTGAAGGTACCCTCGACCAGATAATCGGGCCCCCCGAGCTCGGACCAGAGGTGATCGAGTACCTGCGCCACGTTCGCTCGGGCCGCGGCTTCGCCCGATGCCCGGATGCCATGGCGCCAGCGATAGAAACGAGCAAAGAGGGGAGCCGCGGACAAGAAGGTCCGCTGAGACCGCGGCGCAACCCCATCCCAGCGAATCGAGCGACGAAGGCAGGTTCATGGAGGAGGGGGAAAAGCAGCGCCGCAGTACGAACTTGATGACCAAGCCGTGCATCGAAGTACGACTCGAGTCCAAGCGCGCGTTCGCGCTCGGCGGGCTCCCGTGGCTAGAGCGCTGGCGACGGCGCAATCCTTTCCGTCTCGGCGATGATCGCACTCGACCCGCCGACGGCACCCTGGCCAGTACCAAGGATCGGAAGGTTGGCCCGACCTGTGCGCCAACCCGCTCGAACAAGGGAGCTGCCGCCGAGGGTTCGGCGCGTGTGGGGGATGTTCTTGAAATCGAGGGCCCACCGCGCCTTCTCACAGAAGTGGGAGCCCTGGAACTGCCAGAGGGATACGTGTTCCAAACTGCGTCCGCCGTCAGAACGGTACCACGGATCGATTGGACCGAGCTGTTGGAGGTCAGCTGCAACGCCTTGTGATGCGGCCCGCGAAACGGAATGCTTCCTTGCGGGGGAGATCTCTCCCCGAGGCTGTCCGCGTGGCCGATCATGACAGCCAGCCGGGACCTGAGCGAAACGCCGAAGCGATCACGCGATCGGGCGTATCGGCGCGCGCCGGAGTCATCCTGTTGGGGCTCTCCCTCGCGCTCTGGGTGCCCCTGCCGATGATTCCGTTTCTTTCGTTGAGCACCGGTGTCAAGGCGACGTTGGGTGGTGGATTGGTCGTGGCCGCAGAGATCGCGTTCTGGTTGGGCGCGGTATTGGCGGGACCTGAAGCTGCGAGACGAACGCGGTCGTGGATCCGCAAAGCTCTACCCAAGCGCCAGCCCAGCTCACGGTGACGTGGACGACGCCGGGCCGCCAACGGTCGCCGCGGCATCCAGGTTCAATGGTGAACACTACCCCGCATCGATTGGAACGCGCTGTGCCACGGAGGCCGTGAGACCTTGGAGAGTGCTCACAGACTCCAGCTCAGAAACCGCGCTGGTCGACGGCCACAACGACGGCCAACAGATAGGCCAGGCTCGCCTCCAACGCGTCCTCGTCCAGGCGCGATCGATCGTCTTTCGCGGAATGGAGACCGCGGGTAAAGAGCGCACCCGGAGTGCGAGTGATCAGTGTGGCGGCTGGGATGCCTTGGGCCAGGAACGATCGCGCGTCGGTGGCAGCGCCATACGGGGTGATCTCCAGGGGCTCCGCGAAGCGCTCGCGGTGAACCCCGTCGAGCAGCGCCACCAATCCGGGGTCAGGAGAAAAGGAGCGGAGGCTGAAACGTTCGCGCCCGAACACGGCGTGTCGCGAGGATGCGCCGAGTCCCTCCAGGTTCAATACAAGTGTCGGCAGGACGGGCGGGTCGGCGAAGAATTCCGCGACGAAGGAATGGGATCCCTGGACTCCGACCTCCTCCGCCGAGAGCAACAGGATCTCCACCTCGGTACGCTCGAGGGGCGGCATCCCCGTCAGGGCCTCGGCCAGCCGTACCAGAACCGCACAGGAACCGCCGTTGTCGAGGGCCCCAGGGCTGCGCTGGGGCACGAAGGCCCCCGCCGAAAGCACCACGAACAAGGCCAACCCGTAGACGGCGGCCCCGATCGCGGCGGTCCGGCAGGCCCATGGCCAGACGCGCCGCCGGCTTCGCGACGAGAGCCAGCCGGCCAGCGGCCCCAGCAGCATCAGCGCCGTCATCGGAACGGCTGCCAAGTCGACGGGGGCACGAGCAACGTGGTCGAGGACATCGGTTTTGGTGTCGTAGTGCGCCGTGAGGAGAAAGCGCTGGCGAGGACTCTCAATCGGGAGTCGCGCCCGCACGTGGTGCTGGGTCTGAGCGCCGATCCAGGCGAAGACCGGCACCCGGAAGTCAAGCTGTGCGAGAAGCATCGAGGGCACCAGGAGCGCCACCGCCAGGGCAGCGGCGTAACGGCCCTCCCGCATCTGTCGCGCGTAGAGCAGGCCACCTACCAGCGCGAAAATTCCGGCCAGGCGTAGACCGTACGGTTCCGCCGTGAACGCGACCAGCTCCGCCTTGACTCCGGCGTGCTCGAGAGCTTTCTGCAAGAAAATCGCTGTTTGATGGAGTGCCGCAGTTCCGTTCTCGCGAGGGACCTCGGCAAGGCGACCGAGAAGCTCATCCCAGGTTGTCATTGCCGGAAAACGCTATCACCGACGTTGAGGATGCACGAACCCGGTGTTATGATCCCCGCCATCGCGGAGCCTGGGGGTGGCCGAGAAGCCGGCCTGAGATCAGACCCTTCGAACCTGAACTCGTTAGGACGAGCGTAGGTAAGGCCTTCCGGTTTCCCCCCGCGGCGCTCCGAACACTAAGGAGAGTCGCACGATGACGGACCACCCGATCCAGCCGAGATCCGAATCCCAGGCGGGCTCCTGGAAGCTCCCGCCCATCGGTGGAGACCCGGGCGAAACCCGGCGAACCACACCGGGCAGCTTCGCCCGCGTCAGCCAGGTGGGGGAACCCCTTGGGTTCAGCTCGCCGGATACCCCGGGTATGCCGCCTCCCTCCGACAAGACCGCTTGGAACTTCATGCCCGCGGATTGGATCCGGCGAAACGGACGCTGGCTTCCTCCCGAGGGTTTCGTGGCGGCTACCCAGCTCGAGCACGCGCGGCTGGGCGAGATCACCGCCGAGATGCGGCGGGTCGCCGAGCGCGAACCCCATCTCACGCCCGAACAGGTTCGCGACGAGGTCGCGGCCGGGCGCATGGTGATACCCGCGAACAAGATCCACCTCGGCCACCACCTCGATCCCATGTGCATCGGCCGCGCGAGCCTCACCAAGGTGAATGCGAACATGGGCGCTTCGCCGGTGAGCAGCAGCATCGAGGACGAAGTCGAGAAGCTGCGCTGGGCCGAACGCTGGCGAGCCGACACGGTGATGGACCTGTCGACGGGGGGCGACCTCTACGCCACCCGAGAGGCGATCATCCGCAGCTCGACGGTTCCCATCGGAACCGTTCCGATCTACTCGATGATCATCGGACGGTCGATCGAAGACCTCGACGAGGAAATGATCCTCAGCGGCCTCGAGGAGCAGGCACGGCAGGGCGTAGACTACTTCACGATCCACGCCGGCATTCTCCGCGAACATCTGCCCCTGGTGCGAGACCGCTTGATCGGAATCGTGAGCCGAGGCGGGTCGCTCCTGGCGAAATGGATGCTTCAACACGGGAAGCAGAATCCGATGTACACGCTCTGGGACGAGATCTGCGCGGTCATGCGTCGATATGACGTCACCTTCTCGATCGGGGACGGGCTCCGTCCGGGGGGTCTCGCCGACGCCACCGACGCGGCACAACTGAAGGAACTCGAGACGTTGGGCGACCTGACCGAGCGGGCCTGGGCCAACGGCTGCCAGGTGATGGTCGAGGGCCCGGGACACGTACCCTTCGACCAGATTGAATTCAACATGAAGCTCGAGCGCCGGATCTGTCACGGCGCGCCCTTCTACGTGCTCGGTCCCCTGGTGACCGACATCTTCCCCGGGTACGACCATATCACCAGCTGCATCGGAGCCACCGCCGCCGCCTATCACGGTGCGGCGATGCTCTGCTACGTGACTCCGAAGGAGCATCTCGGACTGCCCAAGAAAGACGACGTCAAGCAGGGCGTCATCGCCTACAAGATTGCCGCCCACGCCGCCGACGTGGCCCTGGGCATTCCGGGGTCGCGGGATCGCGACGACGAGCTCACCCAGGCCCGGGCAGCGCTCAACTGGGAGAAGCACTTCGAGCTGTCTTTCGACCCGGATACGGCTCGGGCCTACCACGATGAAGATCTCGATGTGGATACCGACTTCTGTGCCATGTGCGGCCACGACTGGTGCTCGGTCCGCATCAGCAAGGAGATCGTCGAGTTCGTGAGCGGAACGGCGGAGGGCTATGCCTGGGACTCGCCGCGGGTTTCGGCGGCCCTCACGGAGGAGCAGCAGGAGATCCTCAAGAAGCGGGGCGTGTTGAGCGCGGCGGAGGTTCATCACCTCGCCAGCAAGACGCGTCGCGCGATGGGTGGCGATGGGGGATCCAAAGCCGCGTGCCACAGCAGTCAGGTCGAGACCGACGCCGCCAAGCAGATGCAGGACCAACAGCTAGACCCGGTGACCCTCGAACCGGCGCCGGCTCAGACGCGAGTCTGACCGTTCCCGGGCCCGAAAGCGCGCCCGGGGCCGGAACAAAACGACCCCGGGACCCGTGGGTCCCGGGGCGTTCCGTCCGAGCCTCACCCCCCCAGATTAGCTCGGACCTGGGGCTTCTGATCGGCGTTCGCTGCACGGTCTTGAGCCTTGATTGCCCACCCGGTGCGATGCCATGAGCGCGCAGCAGCGCCTGACCGAATCGAATCTGGCCGCCTATCTGAGAGGCGTGGGATTTATCCCACACAATCTGGCCGTTGCCATCGAACCCGTGGGCGAGGGAAACATCAACTGGGTCCGACGGGTTCGATCGGTCTCGGATGGCCGCTCGTGGGTCGTGAAGCAGGCTCGGCCGGCCCTGGAGCGCTTTCCCGAGTACCGCGTCTCGACCGAGCGCGCCGTCTTCGAAGCCCGCTACCTGGAGGTCGCGGCGCCCTTCGACCCTGACGGCATCTGCATCGAGCTCCTCTTCTTCGATGCTCGCCAGCGTGTCCTGGTGTTGGAGGATCTCGGCGACGCGACGCTCCTGTCTCAGATCCTGGCCCGGGGAGCTGGGTCCGCTGCGGAGGTGTCGGCGGTCGGGCGCGCCTTGGGCCGATTCTTGGGAGCGGTCCACTCGGGGACCCGGGGTGCAGATCTCGCCCCGCGCTTCGAGAACCACGAGATGCGGCGGCTTCACGGCGACCACATCTTCCGGCTCCCGTATCGACCGAACGACTTCCCGCTGTCCCCCGCCGTGGCCGATCGGGCTCGCGCCATTCAAGGGGACGCGGCCTTGATTGCGACCATCAATGCGGCCCACCGGCGCTATCTGAAGCCCGAGGGCTCGCTGATCCACGGGGACGTCCAGCCAGACAACATCCTGCTCGGGCCCAGCGGACCGCGGCTGCTCGATGCCGAGATCGCCCATGTCGGCGACCCGGCCTTCGACGTCGGTATTCTCGTGGGCCATTGGTTGCTTCCCGCGGCGGCGCGCGGGGCGGCCTCTTCTGCGGCGGGAGTCATCGGCGAGACCTGGTCCGCATACCGGGCCGCCTACGCGCCCGATCCCTTTCCGAGCTTCCGGGACGTTGCGCGTTACGCGGGAATCGAGCTTCTGCGTCGCACGATCGGCGCTGCCCGGGTCCCAGCAGTGACCAGCGACGAAAGCGCCCTCGCCGTCATCGACGTCGGCGTCCGCTGGGTCTGCGATCCAGCGGACGCGCCTGGTAAGGGGTGATCAGCCGGCCCGCGACAGATCCTCGGCATCGACCTCTGCGGAGTCCTCCGACGAATCGTCCTCCCATTCCATTCTCTGGTAGTCGAAGGCGTGCTGCTCGATCACGTTGAACTTGATGATGTCGAAGTAGGGAGAAAGATCGAAGTCTCGCGGTGTGAGCAGCGAGTGGTGAATCTGGCGGAAGACTCCGACGTAGGGCGAACGGTGACGGCGACGGAAGAGAGCCAGAGGCGACCGGCGCTCTGGCTGGCTACCCATTTCGCGATACGGATGGATCCCGTCGGGGACCGTCACCGTTGGAAGCACCGGGAAGTGGACCTTCTGGAAGAGCCGCCCGAGCAGGCTGGTGCAGATCACCTCGGTGTTGGAGCCGCTGCCGAGCTGTATATTTCGTCGATAACGGCCCGGAAACAGTGAGACCATCACGAGATGGATCGCGAGGTCGAGGATGTTGCGAATATCATAGTGCCAGCCCAGAGCCGCGACTGCATCGTCGAGAATGATCTGCAGGTGTTCCGGTCGCAGTCGGTGGGGGCGGCAGAGTCGCACGTTGAACCCGGAATACTTCGTGAACGGCGAGGCCACCACTCCCTCGAACAACGCATCCAAAAGCAGATATTCGGCATCGGCGCCGAAGGCCTCGAGGGCCCGTTCGCGCTGCTCGCCGCCGCGCTTGAGCAATTCGTCCCCGATGTAGAGTGCCGCATGGGACCAGGAGCTGTGCGTGAGGTACTTGATCACCGACGAGACGCGCTGATTACCTTCCACCAAGAGAACGTCGCCCTTACGGATCTGCCGCTTCAGGGCGTCGAAATCGTTCCACCCCCGATGTTCGTAGTGTCCGACCGGCCGGCTCAGGAAATCGGCGAGTCGCGCAGTGATCCAGGATCGAATGCCCAAGCGAATTTCCATGATTCTGCGCGCGCTCCGCGCTTGCCTCACCCGACTCCGCTCGGCGCCGCCTCGCTGCGCGCGCTCCGCGCTTGCCTCACCCGACTCCGCTCGGCGCCGCCTCGCTGCGCGCGCTCCGCGCTTGCCTTTACAGTCCCGGC
>JACZXC010000096.1 GCA_022571825.1 Myxococcales bacterium
CAAGCACCTGAAGCATTCCAAGCATCTGAAGCATTCCAAGCACCTGAAGCATTCCAAGCACCTGAATCATCCCGAGCACCTGAATCATCCCGAGCACCTGAATCATCCCGAGCACCTGGAGCATCCCATGCACCTGGAGCATCCCATGCACCTGGAGCATCCCATGCACCTGGAGCATCCCATGCATCTGAAGACGCTGAAAATGACCTCCGTGAAAAAGGCTTCGCTGGAGTGGCCTTCGCTCAAAGCTTTGCTGACGGGGGCGTCGCTGAAGGCTTCGCTGAAGAAGGCGTCGCTCAACGCTTCGCTGAAGAAGCCTTCGCTCACGAGGCATTCGCACAAGGGGCATTCGCTCAAGGCTTCGCTGCAGAGGCCTTCGCTGCAGAAGACGCGAAAGATCATGCACAAGGCGCGCAAGCGCGCGCGGAAAGCCAAGCACTAGTGAGACGGCGCGGCCGGCCACGGCCCGCGCTAGCTCCCGGGCGGCTCCGGCATCATCGCCCCGGAGCCGGGCCCCTTCCTCGGGGTCGCGGGAGGACTGGTCGAGAGTTCGATTCCGGGGTCGGGCCGGGGTTCAGGCCCGGAAAGAGGCAGGGCGGCGCAGCAGCAGCGCCGTAGCCGCGCCGAAGAGCACAACCACCACGGCCACTCGGACGAGTCCGCCGGTGATCGCGTCGTCGCTGGCGTACATGGGGACCATACGGTCCAGGTAGTCGTCGAAGCGTCCCATCCCGGTGAAGTGATGGCCGAGATATAGGTGAAGCGCCAGGATGACCGCGATCCAGGCCCAAGCGCGCACCCGCGCAACACCGTCCAGCCGTCTATGGAGAACGTGCGTCTGGATGACCTGGAGGGCGGCCACGACCAGCGCGGGAAGCAGGTAGAGGAAGAGCCTCGCCTTGTCCTCCCCGAAGACCAGGAACAGGACGGCGATCGAGGCCAGCACCCACCAGAGTGGGCGGCGACTCAGGGCATCCCTCGCGGTGGCGGGGCCCAGGGCCACCACGAGGGGCAGGATCCCCAGACCGCTGAAGGCCGCCAGACCCAGACGCGGCCAGAAATCGAGGGTCGCCAGCCGGGCCGCCTGGCTGCGGATCATTTCGAAGGCGCTGTAGTCGTTGGTGGCGGGGATCCCGATTCGCACAGCGATCAGGGCGAAAACCGGAAACGCCAACAGCGCAGCGCCATAGCCGATCGTGGACTTCGCCGACCACCCTCGGGCACGGGCATAGTCGACCCAAACCACCGGGGCCAGAAACAGAAGCGATTCCTTCTGGAGCACGCCCACGGCCAGCAGCAGCGGAATGCCGCGGGTGGCCTTGCCGAGGGCCAGGTACACAATGGCCAGCAGCAGGGCCTGAGTGCCCGAGTCGATGTAGGCCGGGGAGTAGAAGAAGAACTTCGCGGACCAGAAGACCCCGGCGTAGAGAAGAACGCCGAGCTGGCACAGCAGGGGCGAGAATCCGCTTCGCCGCAGGATTCCGAACAGGAACACCAGGGAGAGCCAGTTCGATACGAAGGCCAGCACCCGGAAGTTGGTGAGGGTCTCGAAGGGAAGCAGCGACGCGAGAAACGGCGTCACCACCCTCCAGCACCAGGGCGCCTCGTGGCGATAGCGCGACTTGAACAGGCTCTGGTCCGCCATCGCGCCATAGCGCTTGCCGTCGCTGTCGAAGCCCTGGGCGCGTTCGGTCACCGGAGTGGACACGGCAATGATCGAGAGCAGCACCCACGGCAGCAGGACCCGCGAGACGAGCGGGTGTCGCAGACCGCAGAGAAACGCGCCCGGCACGACTCCCGCGATCAGGACCGCGGCGGCTGGTAGAGCAGGATCATGTGATAGAGCAGCGCGGGCCGGTCGCTTCCCACCACATGAACGACAATCTCGTTCAGGATGCGCGTTCCCTTGGGGATCGCTTCCACCGCCGCCAGCCGCGAACGAGAGTGGAGCTTGCTCCCCGCCGGAACCGGGCTCAGGAAGCGGACCTTGTCGGAGCCGTAGTTCACGACGTTGCCCTGACCCACCAGGGTCCACTCGGGCTCGACCTCCGAGCTGGCGCCGATCTTGGGAAGCAGCGAGAGGGTCAGGAAACCGTGGGCGATGGGGGTGCCGAAAGGGCTCTCCTGCTTGCATCGCGCGACGTCGATGTGGATCCACTGCTTGTCGCCGGTCAGCTCGGCGAATTGATTGATCATCTCCTGGCTGACTTCCAGGGATCCTCCAAAGGGGCCGAACTCCTGGCTGATCTTGGCTCGGATGGCGTCGATGTCGTCGAACCGGATCTTCTCCATGGCGGGCTCCTCGAATCGGTGAAGGTCGAACGATCTAGTCTCTAACTGGACTTCGCCTCGGACCCCTGGTAACGGTAGCCGTCGATCTCGGCGCCTTCGGCCTCGAGCCGTTTCTGCGCGGCCTCGCGAAGCGGATCGACCTGGATCTTCTGGTTGCCGGTAAAGGAGAGCTCCTCGGGTCGAAAGAAGAGCACGCGCTTCGGCACCTTGTAGGCGGCGAGCTTGGAGCGCAGGAAGGTACGGACCTCGGCCTCCTCCACCGTCGCGCCCGCCTCGCACACCGCGCACAAGATCACGACCTCGCCCAGGGTGGGGTGCCCGATGCCCACGGGAATCGCGACCCGAAGACCCGGGAAATTGGCCAGGGTCGCCTCGATTTCCACGGGGGAGACGTTGGCCCCCCCGGTCTTGATCAGATTCGAAAGGCGCCCGCTCCAGTGAAGATAGCCCTCGGTATCGAAGGAGCCGCCGTCCTGGGTGCGGAAGTATCCGGCGTCGTCCAGATAGTTCTCGGGAAGCACCTTGTGGTAGCCGCGCATGAAGGTGACTCCCTTCACGGCGATCTCGCCTTCCTGCCCGATCGGCAGGGGAGCGCCGGTCTCCGGATCGACGATGCGAATCGCGGTGCCCGGTAGGGGCTTGCCGCTGGTTTCGCGCCGGATCGCTGCGGGGGCGTCGGCGGGCAGCATGCTCGCGATCGTGAAAGTTTCGCTCAGCCCGTAGGAGGCGCCGGTGCCGTACTCGTCCTTCTCCACTCCGGCCAGCTTGGCGATGGGCGAAGTGGAGTCCAGCTTGCGCACGGAGGTGAGATCGCGCCGGCCCGCGGTCGGATGCTCGGCCATGGCCTTCTGCTGATGGGGCCAGGCGTGAACCGCCGTCGCGTGTTCCGACTCGATCAGCGCCAGGGCTGCCTCGGGCTCGAAGGTCTCCTGGAGCAGAAGCATGGCGCCGCTGGCGAAGGCCGGACCGATCGACATGGCGAGGCCCGCGGTCCAGAAGAAGGGATAGGTGGTGTAGATGCGATCATTCGAATCCAGGAGCAGGATGTCGGCGAAGCGCCAGCTCTGGAGGATCCCGGCGCGCTGGCTGTGCAGCACGCCCTTCGGATTCGCCGTGGTTCCGGAGGTGTAGATGAGGATCCCGTCGTCCGAGGGCTCGACCTCGTCGATGACGCCGTCGAGCAGGGCGTCGGAGACATCCCCTGCCTGGGCCAGCAGGTCACTCCAGGGCTCCACCGCCCCGCGCGGCGTTTCCAGATCGAGGCATGCGACCCGCCGCAGCTGGGGCAACGCGGCGCAGCGAATTCGTCCCGGAACTCCCTCGGCGATCTCGGGATGCCCTTCCACCAGCTCGTCGACGAAGCGGTGCTTCAAGAGCGAGGGCTGCATCAAGAGCATCGAAGCGTCGCTGTGGCGCAGGATATAGTCGAGCTCGTCGCGGGTCGCGAAGGTGTTCACCGGCACCAGCACCCCGCCGATCATGCCCACGGCGAAGGCCGAGACGATCCACTCGGGGCGGTTCGCCATCAGCACCGCGACCCGCGCGCCCTTGACGACCCCGGCCCCGATCAGCCCCCGCGCCAGGGTCCGGGCCTCCCCCTCGAGCTCGGCGTAGCGGACCCGGCGCCCCTCGAAGACGATCGCGGTCCGCTCGGAATGGCGCGACGCCACGTCGGCAAGGAAGCGCCCGAAGGTCAGGCGCGGGTCGTTGGTCTCCACCCTGGCCCCTAGCCGAGCGGCAGCAGGATCTCCGCCTGGCCGATCGCCATGACGTCGTCGTCCTGGGTCGTCATCACCATCTTCACCGCCGCCAGCGGCCGGCCCGTGGACGGGTCTTCGCTCAGCCCGACGACCTCTCCGTCCAGGAAGCAGGCGTCGCCGGTCAGCGCCGGATACCGGTACTGCATGTTGCTGTGCACGATGTAGGACCACTCGCCGCCCCAGTTGCTCAGGGTGTCGATGATCCACGCCCCCATCGACGCGCCGTAGCCGTAGGCGGTGGGCATGCCGATCAGCTTGGCGTAGCGCGGCTCCACGTGGCCCCGGGAGGGGCCCTTGTAGAGTCCGTCGCCCTGGGCGGGATCGACCTTTGCCCCCTCCAGGTCCCGTGACATCTCGGGGAGCCAGCCGGCCTGAAGCGTCGAGCTTTCGCCGTACTCCCGGCCCGAGCCCCAGACGGTCATGATGTAGGAGCGCCACTCGGTGGTGAAGGTCATGAGCGTGTGGGGGCCGATCGGCCGTCGGGGGAGCTTGTCACCCACCTTCACGAACAGGCGCTTGTCGTGGCCGAGATCCCGGAAGCTCTGGTAGTAGTCCATCTTCTGCTTGTCGAGATCCTCGATCTCCTGATCGGTCCAGGTGCGATCCTCGTGATCCCCGAACATGTCCTTCTTGTGGGCGTTCGCCGGCAGGTACCGAACCGAGGTGGACCGCTGTTTGCAGAGGACCTCACCGCGGTTGCTGATGTAGGTGGTGTCGCCCCGGGAGAACATGGTGGGACCCGCGAACTTGGTCTCGGACACCTTGTAGTCGAAGAGCATGCGGTCGTGGGTGATCAAGTCGCCGGGCTTGATCCGGCCGCCAAAGAACCACCACTCGTCCCCGCCGAAGATCATGTGCTGGCCGGGAATATGACCCTGGATCGCTGGGCCCGCTCCGTGACTCGTGTCGGTGCACACCGCGAAGGACTGGGGCGCCACCAGCTGGCCAAAGCGGCTCTCGGCGGCGTACTCCTCGTCGTAGTACAGCGGGTTGGGATTCTGCATGCCCTGGGCCCAGCGCCGGATGTCGTTGGGCTCGACCGGCTCTTTGAGTCGTGCCCCGCCCAGGGGCTTTCCCACCCAGCGATCGACGTCGCGGGTATCGAGGTCGATCAAGCCGTCGTCGCGAACCTTGGCTTTGCTCACGGTGTATTCCTCTCGCTGTTTTCGGGGCCCGCAACCGCGCAATCGCTCACGGGAGGTCGATCACGTAGTTGCCATAGCAATCCAGCTCCGCGGTCTGCCCCGGGTAAATCACGATCGTGGCAAAGCGCTCCTCCACGATGGCCGGTCCCTCGAGCTTGTGTCCAAAGCCCAGCTGGTCGCCGTCGTAGACCGGCGTGTCGACGAAACGGCCGTCGAAGTACGCCGGGCGTCGCGAGCGCAGCGCCGTATCCAGCGAAGTGGACACGGGCGGGTAGGTCCGGAGCCCCGGCTTGTCCGTCTGTCCGATCGCCTGGAGCCGGACGGCGCGCACCACGGGCTCTTCATCGCGAACGGCATAGGCGTGAAGCTCCTCGTGAAGATCGTGGAAGCCCTCGATCGTCCGCACGAGGTCCGCGTCGGTCATGCGACCGTCGCTGGTGACGGCGGGCACGGCCATGTCGAAGGTCTGGCCCGGATAGCAGATGTTGAGGAAGCGGTTGAAGAGGAGGTCCTCGCGTCCCAGACCCGCCGCCCCAAGCTCCGACTCGGCGTGCTCCTCCATCTCTTGGAAGAGTCCGTTCACGTGGGAAGCCTCGGCGCGCCCCGAGGGTGTGATGTAGGAACGCTGAGTGTCCACGACGTAGTCTGCGATCAGCAGCCCCAGCGCGGAGAAGGCGGGCGACGTCTTGGGCACGATCAGCCGCTGGATCCCGAGCTCGTCGGCCTGCATGGCGGCGTGAACCGGGCCGTTTCCGCCGTAGACCACCATGCAGAACTCGCGGGGATCGATGCCTTGTCCCGAGGAAACCCGCCGAATCGCGTTGGCCATGTTGGCGTTGACGATGCGGAAGACGCCCTGGGCCGCCTCGACCGCGTCGAGACCCAGGGGCCGCCCCACCTGCTCGAGCAGGGCCTCGCGCACGCCATCGCGGGTCAGCTTGAACTCACCGCCGCAGAGAGCCTCGGGATTGATGTAGCCCAGCACCAGGTTGGCGTCGGTCACCGTGGGCCGGGTTCCACCGCGCCCGTAGCAGATGGGACCCGGGTCGGACTTCGCGCTCTCCGGCCCCACCCGCAGGACGCCGGCCTCGACCACGGCGATGGAGCCCCCGCCGGCGCCGATCGAGTGCATCTCGACCATCGGCAGGCCGATGAGATAGCGGTGCTGCCAGTTCCAGAAGCTGCGGATCTGGGGCGCGCCCCCTCGCACCAGGCACGCCTCGTAACTGGTGCCGCCCATGTCGATGGCGATGAAGTCCTCTACGCCGGCCTGCTTGGCCAGCGCGCAGGCGCCCATGACCCCGCCGGTGGGGCCCGAGCCCAGGGCGGCCACCGCCCGCTTCCCGATGAAGTCGGCGGTCATGATCCCGCCGTTCGATTGCATGATCAGGAGGTCGTGGGAGAAACCGCCGTTGCGCAGCGCCTGTTGCAGTCGTTTGAGATAGTGCTCGACCCGGGGGCCCACGTAGGCGTCGACGAGGGTGGTCGATGTGCGCTCGAACTCGGGCGCGGTGGGCATCACCTCGTGGGACAGGGAGATGCGGACCTCGGGATACTCCTCCTCGATGATCTGTTTCACCCGCCGCTCGTGTGCCGGATTCAGGAAGGAGAACAGCAGGCAGACGGCGATCGATTCCGTGCCCTGTTTTTTGAGGCGGCGCACGGCCCGGCGAACAGCCTCTTCGTCCAGGGGCTTGACCACCTCGCCCCGAAAGTCCAGCCGCTCGGGGACGCCGAAGCGCCGCCGACGCTGAGCGATCGGAATCGGCGGTGGATAGGCGGGATCCCAGATGTTCTCCTTGAAGCCCCGCCGGATCTCGATCTCGTCGCGGTGGCCTTCGGTCGTGATCAAACCGGTGAGCGCCCCGTTCATCTCGATCATCGTGTTGTCGGCGATGGTGGTGCCGTGGACGATGAGTGCAGTCTGCTCGAGGAAGGCCCGGGTGCTGAGACTCTCGTCGGCGGCCAGCTTGTCGAGGCCGGCCATCACCCCCACGGATTGATCCTCCTGGGTGGTGTGCTCCTTGGCCAGCACGATCTCACCGGAGTCGCGGGCGAGGATGAAGTCGGTGAAGGTTCCGCCGACGTCGATTCCAATCCGGTAGACCACGGCTAGGTCCGTCGCTTCGCGCGGAGGCGCCGGGTCGCGGCTTCGTCCACCGCCAGGTCGCACTCCTCGACGCTGCCGGTGAAGGCGACTCCGTAGTGAGTCCGGGCGGATTCGATGGAAACGTATTCGTCGAGCACGTCCTCCCGCACCCGCTCGGGGTCCCGGTCCATCGGAAATCCCCAGCCCGCGCCCCCACCGTACACGTACTCGAAGGCCTCGCCCGCCGCGTGGGGAACGGCGTTGGCGATGTTGGAGACGGGCTCGGGGCGGGTGTCGAAGCGAAGCGTGAGCCGGTTCGGCGAGCCGTCGAGCCCGCCCTGCACCCCGGCCATCGGGTACTTCATCCCGACCATCCAGGTCGAGAATGCCGCCGGCGCCAGCACCCGCTTCACCACCCGCGACCCGCTGCAGCCCCGATACTCTCCGGGTCCGCCGGTGTCGATCTCGTAGTCGCACCACTCGTGGCGCACCGGAAAGATCGACTCGTTCACCTCGGCGGTGGCGCGGATCAGATTTCCGAAGGATGCCGGCATCGAGCCCCAGCCGTCGGTGCCCTTGACCGCGTTGCAGTAGGCCGCCAGCGAGTCGACGCCGTGGTCGATGAACATCTCTCCGGTCTCGGGATGGTTGCCGACGAACACGTTGGGCCCGCCGAGCTTGTAGATCTGCGGGCACGAGCGCTCGGGCAGAACCCCCGCCATCGCCTTGGCGATCGCCTCGCCGACCTCGACCCCCGGATGATGGGTGCCGGCGGCCACTGTCTTCCCCGGGGTGGGGTTCAGGACGCATCCCTCGGGAACGATCAGCTCGATCGAATCGAAGAAGCCCTCGTTCTTCGGAATCGTGGGATCCATCATCGTGGCCAGCTGCGCCACCACATAACCCCGGGTATTGCCGAAGGGGGAGTAGGCCTTGAGCCCCTCGCGGGTGTCAGAGCCGGTGAAGTCGATGGTCAGATGGTCGCCCCGGACGGTGATCTTCACATGGACATGGATATCGGGATTGCCGATGGGATCGTGGTCCACGTAGCAGTCGGCCTCGTACTCGCCGTCGGGCCAGGCGGCAACCTCCTCGCGAAAGCGCCGGGCGGCGTAGGCGATCGAGTGATCCACCGCGGCCCTCACGGCCCCGACTCCGTAACGCTGGATCAGCTGCTTCAGTCGACGAACGCCCAGCTGCGCGGCTCCCACCTGAGCGCGCAGGTCTCCAATGAAGGTGGGGGTGCGGTTGTTCACGCGCATCATGTAGGTGATGTCGCGACGCTCGACCCCGCGGTCGTAGAGCTTGACGGCGGGGAATCGCACGCCCTCGGCCCAGATGTCGATGGCCTCGGCGTTGTAGCCACCGGGCATGCCGCCTCCGGTGTCGGCATGATGGCACTGGATCGACGCGATCAGCACGAGTTCGCCATCGGCTACCACCGGCGCGAACACGTTGTAGTCGGGTAGGTGGCCGCCCCCGTGGTACGGGTCGTTCGCGACCAGCACGTCGCCGTCGTTGAGTCCCTCTTCCCGGAAGAACTCCAGGGCGAAGCGCACCGGAAGCGTGGACGACAGCATGAACTGGGGTATGCCCACGGAGAGCGCACCCAACGCGCCCCGCCCATCCAGAATGGTGGCGTTGCGCTCGTTCGATTGATTCAAGATCGGCGTCGTCGCGGTCAGCGAGACGTGGGTCGCCATCTCGTAGGCGACCGTCTCCATCCCCCCGCGAATCACCTCGACCGGCACCGGATCGATCGCCGCACCCGCGCCGGC
>JACZXC010000473.1 GCA_022571825.1 Myxococcales bacterium
GGCCACCACAGAGACGCAACGAATCGCCGGATCTCTTCGCGAGACCCGGGGTCCGAGTGGCAAATAGGGGGATCGGTGCGACTGTGATCATCCCTCGAAACACTTTGTCAGCAGCCTGTTAGGGCCGGTAGCCACGCCCCTTGGATCTGCATTCGCTCCGGACCCGGTCTCGCGCCCGGTGCGCCCATTCGACCAGCAGGGGACGTGTCTCTCGCGGATCGATGATCTCTTCGATGCCGAACACCTCGGCCGTGCGGAAAGGAGAACGCAGAGAACCCAGCTTTTCCTCGAGTTCGGCGCGGAGGGCGTCCGGATCTGCGGCGGCCTCGATCTCACGGCGATAGGCGGCCTCGACGCCGCCCTCGATGGGGAGCGAGCCCCATTCACCTGAGGGCCATGCGTAGCGCAGGTTCAGCCGGTGATGAGCGCCGTGTCCGGCGCCCGCCACCCCGTACACCTTTCGCACGAGCACCGATACCCAGGGCACCGTCGCCTGATAGACCGCGCAGAGCGCCCGCACGCCCTGCCGAATCGTGCCGCGCTTCTCGGCCTCGACGCCGATCAGAAACCCGGGAGTGTCGACGAAGTTGATCACGGGGAGATGGAAGGTGTCGCACAGGTCCACGAATCGGACCATCTTGGCCGAGGCGTTGGCGTCGACCGCTCCCGCGAGTTGTCGGGGGTCGCTAGCCATGACGCCGACGGGCACTCCGTCGATCCGCGCGAGTGCGGTGACCAGGGGTCGCCCGAAGTAACGACCCATCTCGAAGATCGTCCCGCGGTCGAGCACCAGCTCGATCAGTTTACGGACGGCGTAGGTCTTCCTGCGGTTGCGCGGAATGATCGACAGCAGCTCCTCTTCCCGCCGCTCGGGATCGTCCTCGGACTCGATCGCGGGCGGCGGCTCGGCGACGGAGCTCGGCAGATAGGAAAGAAAACGGCGGATCTGTTGTAGGGCGTCGTGCTCGCTCGCCGCTTCGTTGTCGACGACGCCGCTGCCCCGAGTGTGGATCTGGGAACCGCCCAAGGCTTTCTTGTCGACGTCCCGACCGAAGGCTCGGCGTACCACCGGCGGTCCGGCGATGAACACCTGGCTGGTTTGACGCACCATCACGGAGAAGTGGGCGGCCGCGACCCGGGCCGCGCCCAGCCCCGCTACCGGGCCCAACGCTGCTGAGACGACCGGGACCTCGGAGAGCAACTGGACCGAGACGTCCCAGTCCGGGATCGCGGGAACGTAAGAACGGCGCGTGCTGGCCTGGGTCTTGACGCTGCTGCCGCCGCCGGTGCCGTCCACGAGACGCACCAGGGGAATCCGCAGGTCCCGCGCCGCCTTCTCCGCCCAGCCCATCTTGTTGCCGACGGCGCCGTCCGCAGCTCCCCCGCGCACCGTGAAGTCGTCGCCGCCCACGACCACCGGGCGCCCGTCGATACGCCCGCGGCCGCACACGAAGTTCGAGGGGGTGAAGTCCATGAGTCGCCCCTCGTGATCGTATTGCGCGCGCCCCGCCATCAGTCCCGTCTCGTGGAACGACCCCCCGTCGAGGAGCTGGTCGATCCGTTCTCGCACGGTTTGGCGTCCCGCCGCCCGGGCGCGGGCGATGCGTTCTTCGCCACCCATGCGCTGGGCCAGCTCCGAGCGCCGGGCGATCTCGTCGAGCTCCGGCTTCCACGACATGGGGCCAGCTTAGCCGAACTCGGCCATCTCGATTCACGCAGGTCTTCTTGCCTGTGTTGCCGGCGCTCGCGTTCGCACGCCCGCGCTCGAGCGAGACGGGGTGATCTCGGACGGTGTCTTCAACGATGCAGAACGCTGCGGCCGATCTTGTGTGCTGTTGGCTACCCGCGGAATCCACCCTACCCTACTCGGGCGGAGCTTCCATGGATCTCGTCTTTCGCATGCACGCGGAGCGCACGCCCAATCCCCACAGCCTCAAGTGGGTTCTGGGGCGCACGATCGTCGAAGGCTCCATCACCGCCCACTTCGAATCGGCTCCCACGCCGGACGTCTCTCCCCTGGCGGATGCGCTGTTTCAGGTACAGGGGGTGTCGATCGTCTTCTTGGCGTCGAATTTCGTCACCGTGACGAAGCGCGAAGACGTGGAGTGGACCGATATCGCCCAGCCCATCGTGGACGCCATCAAGGCCTGTCTCGGGTCCGGCGGCTCGGCCCTCGGCCTCGGGTTCCGGGCTGACGCGGCGGAGGACCGGGGCGAGGTGGTTGATCGCATTCGCCGGATTCTCGAAGATCAGGTGAGACCCGCTGTGGCGCAA
>JACZXC010000474.1 GCA_022571825.1 Myxococcales bacterium
AATTCCGATCTCCTGGAGGCAGACGCCGAGGATGCCTCCGCTGCCCGCGCCGGAGAGGAGGAAAGGCTCGCGCAGCCCGGCGAAACCGGTGAGGGCGGTGTCCTCTTCCACGAGCAGAACCCGTGCACCGCGCATCATCAAGACCACCGCCATGACCAGCCCGGGTAGGGCACCGCCGAGGACGACCGCGTCCCAGCGCCGGACCCGAGGAGTGTCGGACGCGTTGAGGACGGGGAGACCGTGCATCAGCTCGGGCTTGCGCGGGGCTCGTCAAATACGAGGGCGGGCTCGTCGGGGGGCCGAACCTCGATCTGGCCGATGCGATAGGCGCGCTCGCCCAGCGACTCCAGGCGACGGGCGACGTCTTCGGCCTCATCGGTGCCGACGATCAGCAGCATCCCGATGCCACAATTGAAGACACGCAACATCTCGCTCTCGGGGAGCTCGGCGTGCTTCTGCAGAAGGCCAAAAATCGGCGGACGAGGCCAGGTGCTGGGATCGATTCGCGCCCGCACACTCTTGGGCAACACCCGGGGCACGTTGCCGACGAATCCGCCACCGGTGATGTGGACGATGCCCTTTACCCAGTAGTCGCGGGCGACGTTCAAGATCGGTTTGACGTAGATCCGGGTCGGAGCCAGGAGCGCACCCGCGAGGGAGGTGTTGAGCTCCGGGTGTTCGGCCCGCAGGTCCAAGCGTCCCGCCCGGACTCCTTCCTCGACGATCTGGCGCGCCAGCGAGTAGCCGTTGCTGTGACAGCCACTGGAGGCGAGGCCGATGATGGCGTCGCCCTGGCTGATGCTCGCGCCGTCGATGACACGGTCGCGGTCGACGACCCCCACCCCGAAGCCCACCAGTTCGAGTTCGCCGCTGGCATACACGCCGGGCATGCTGGCGGTTTCGCCCCCGAGCAGTGCGCAGCCCGCTCGACGACACCCCTCGGCGATCCCCCGAAGCGCCTCGAGGGCGCGCTTCTCGTCGAGGTGGTCCATCGCCAGATAGTCGAGAAACACCAGGGGTTCTGCGCCCTGAACGATCAGGTCGTTCACGACCATGGCGACGCAGTCGATGCCCACGGTGTCGAAGTGACCGACCTCGGCCGCGAGCTTGAGCTTGGTCCCGACGCCGTCCGCGCTGGCGACGAACAGCGGGTCGCGGTAGCGCTCTGGGGCCTTGAAGATGCCGGCGAAGCCTCCGATGGAGGAAAGGATTTCCGGCCGCAGGGTGGACCGCGCAATTTCGCCGATCCGGTCAACGAAGGCCTCATCGCGGTCGAGGTCGACGCCGGTCCGGGCGTAAGCCGGGGCACTCGGATCGCCGGACGGGGGGCGCCGGGGCGACGCGGGTGTGCTCACGCGGGATGGATAGGCGAGTGGGCCGAGGACTGCCAACACGAGCCCGTCGTTTCGACACCTTCGCCTCGGGTTGTCGTTGTCCCCGCCGGTCCGCCTCGAGCGCGCGCAACGCCCTCCGGCGCGGTGGCTGGCTGCTATGGTTCACCGGTGAAAATTGCCGTCGTGATTCCAACGCTCAACGAAGCGGAGCAGATCGTGGGGGCGATTGCGAGCGCGACCGCTCCAGATGTCGAAGTCCTTGTCGTCGACGGTGGAAGCGTCGACGGAACCCGTGAGCGGGCTGCGGCTGCCGGCGCCCGGGTGAGCACCTCACTCGCCGGTCGCGCTCGGCAGCTCACGGTCGGTGTCCGCGAGACGCGCAGCGACGCCATCGTCTTCCTCCACGCCGACACGCGGTTGCCGCCGGGGTTTGCCCCCGCGATCTGCGCGAGCTTGGCGGATCCCCGGGTGGTCGTCGGGGCCTTCCGGTTTCGCTTCGACGAGAACCGTTTCGGGCTGCGCCTGGTCGAGTGGGGAGCCCGACTGCGCGCCGCCGTGCTTCGGCTGCCCTATGGCGATCAGGTGTTGTTCGTGCGGAGGGCGACGCTGGAGGCGATCGGCGGCGTTCCCCAGACGCCGATCATGGAGGATCTCGATCTGGTGCAGGCTCTGCGCCGCCGTGGACGGCTCAGCCTGCTCTCCCTCCCGGCGACGACGTCGGCCCGGCGCTATCGGAGAGCCGGAGTGTTGCGCACGGTGTTCCGCAACCTGGCGGCGGCCGTGGCCTGGAGGCTCCACATCGACCGCGAGCGCGTCTCGGCCTGGTACCGGCGATGAGCACCTCGGCCCCCGCGATTTCGCAGCTTCCGCCCCTGCGTTCCGCCCTGGCCCGGTTGCGGAGCTACATCAACCGGAATCGGCTCTACTACGGCCTCT
>JACZXC010000475.1 GCA_022571825.1 Myxococcales bacterium
CGACCCGGATCTCGCGGGCTTCGAGTGCTGGACGGGGATCCGGGGCCGATTGTGGCGGACGCCGCTCGCGCTTCGGGAGGGAACGCTGACCTCGGGTCCGTCGCGGCAAGAGCCGCTTCCCTTCGCTGCCGCGGATCGAGGTCCCATCGACCTGGTGTTTGGACTGCCCGATGCCGAGGTTGTCGTCGTGCTTCCGCGAATCCTGGCCCGGAGTCGCGAGCCCGGCAACGGGTGGGAGATGCTTCGGATCGGGGTTCCGGCGGGTGCGCGCATCGTTCGCCTCGCCCACGCCCTGGACCGCTACTGGCTGGCCACGGACCGCGGTCTGCTGGAAGCCGCGACCCTCGACGGACCCTGGCGACGTGCGGCCTCCCCGGCGGGTACGGCGTCGATTCGGGAACTCGTCGGAGATGACCGGCTTCTGGTCGTCGCGACCGCCGCCGGCGTGTTGACCCGGACCCTCGCGAGCCGGAAGCACGCGGGGGGGTCGTCGCTGGCGCCTCTGGAGAACGACGGCCCTGGCATCGAGCCGCTGCATCGCGCGGCGATCGCGTATCTGGAGCTGGAGACCCATCGGACCCGGGCCCTGCGCCAGAGCGTGACTCGGCGCGGGCGGCTTCCGGTTGTGACGTTCCGGGGCGGCTACGACGGCGACGACGACTGGAGCCGCGACACCGACGAGGCGTTCATCTCGGGTGATCTGCGCCGCCTCAACGATCGCGATCGCCGCCGCTCCCGAAACTGGGATCTGACGCTGACCCTCACCTGGGATCTTGCGGACCTCGCGTATCACCCGGAGCTGATCGACGTCTCCAAGGAAACCCGCGCCCTGATCGAACTTCGCGACGACGTCCTCGATGAGATTACGCAGCTCTATTACGAGCGGCGTCGCGTGTTGGCGGAGATCGGCGCCACCCGCGACCCCGCCGCCGGCGTTCGCCTGCGCCTGCGTGCCGATGAGCTCGCGGCGGGCATCGACGCATGGACCGGCGGTTGGTTCGGCCAGAACACGACGCCCCTGGCTCCGTGAGGCTCCCGATGCGGCCCTCCGAAAACGCCGGCGCGACGGGGGCTTGGCCCTGGGGTGGCGCCCCGCCCCCGACGGCACGGGTCTTGCTCCGGTGCGGCGATGCGATCTCCTCGCCCCGATTGAAAAGGAGACGGCACATGTCGAGACCGCTTGGTGTCTACTGGGCGGGGTGGGGAACTCTGGCTTTCTTCCTGGTCGTTGCTGCGGGACTGGTGGCGCGGCCCGCACGCGGGCTTCCGTTGATTGCGGAGGTCTTCTACGACGCGGTTGGTTCCGACAACGGACATTCGTTCGTGGAGCTCTACGGGGTGCCCGGCGCCTCGCTCGAGGGATTCGTGCTCGAGGGGGTGAACGGTGCGGGGGGAGGCATCGGGCCCCGTCTGGACCTCTCCGGCGCCATCGGCAGCGAGGGCCTCTTTGTGATCGCGGACGATCTGGGGGATGGAACCACGCTCGTGTCGAACGCGGACGCAATCGCGAACTTCGACTTCCAGAACGGACCGGACGCTTCCGTCAGCGCGGGTTCCACCGGCGTCCATCGATGGCGAAAGACGTTCATGAGTGAGGGGGTACGGGACGAGCCAGATTCCGCTGAAGTCCACTCCGATCCGCCGGAATCCAGCCCGTAAGCTACACATCGGCTACATCACACCCTTGTGTGATCGCCGAGCGTCTCGGCCATGCAAACACGACACTCACGCTCGGACACGTACTCGCACGTGCTACCTGGGATGCAGGAGCGGGCGACGGAGCGGCTCGAAGAGATGCTGTACGGCTCGACGAGCATCGAGCCAGCGTCGAGGAGATCTCCCGCGTCGGAGACAGCCCGGCTGTCAGTCTCCGCGCCGAAATGCGCTGTTCTTGCGGGTTTGACTGAAACACCTGCGCGCGCTCCGCGCGTCCCCTGCAGATTGCCTGCACACGGATTGCTTTACTTCTGCGCGTAGCTGCGTATAGCCTGCGCCAATCGGAGGAGCCGACTGCGTGGTGGTGGCCCGACCCAATGGGAGAAAAGAAAGGGGTTCGATCATGAGTACACGATTGGGATTCTGGATGGCCATGGGATGCGTGGCCCTGATGGCGGGCGCCTCGCAGGGCGCCCCTCAGCCCTCGACCGACGCAAGGGCCGGGAAGTCGACGGTTTCGCTCGCAGTCCGGCTGGCGCAGGCCGTGCCCGACCTTCCGGATCAGCCCGATCAGCCGGCTCAACCCGATCAGCCCGAACAGCCGGATGA
>JACZXC010000476.1 GCA_022571825.1 Myxococcales bacterium
CGTCCGTCCAGGTCGCCGCGGGGATGGGCACCGCCTCCGTCGCCACCGATGGGCCCCGCCCGTCGGCGGCGGGGGCCCCCTCCCCTGCCGGCGGGGACTCTGCCGGGTTCAGATCCTCGAGATCGCGCAGGGTCGGAAGATCTTCGAGCCTCGCGAGGTCGAACACCTCGAGGAAACGCCGGGTCGTCGCGTAGAGCAGAGGACGCCCCGGAACCTCGCGGTGTCCAGCGATGCGAAGGAGCTTGCGCTCGATCAGGCCCCGGATGACGGCACCCGCGTCGACCCCACGCACGAACTCCACCTCGGCCCGCGTCGCGGGCTGGCGGTAGGCCACGACCGCGAGGGTCTCCATCGCCGCCTGGGAAAGCCGCAGCGGGCGGGCGGGCGCAAGGCGCTGCACGAACCCGGCGAACTCGGGTCGCGTGCGAAGCTGGTAGCCTCCGGCGACCTCGCGGATCTCGAAGCCTCGTCCCTGGTCTTCGTAGTCCGCGTTGAGCGCCTCGACCAGGGAGCGAGCTCGCGCCGGGGTACAGCCGGGGATCACCGATGCGATTCGCGGAGCCGGAATCGGCTCTGCCGCGGCCAGGATCAGCGCCTCGGCGAGGCTTCGCTGCTGGGAATCGTCCATTTCGATGTCCTCATGGGTTTGTACGGCTCCGATCGGAAGCGGCCAGACGCACATGGATCGGCCCCGCTGGAACGCCAAGGTCACTCCGGCCCTGATACACGCGCAGGGCTGCGATCCGCGCGAGTTCGAGCACAGCGAGGAAGGTCGTCACAACCATCAAGCGACTCGGGGCACGTTTGTCGCACTCCAAGAATATACTCTCGAAGTCAATCGACCCGCGCGCTTCGAGCACGCGCATCACCACCATCATCCGATCGCGAACCGTGAGCGTCTCGATCGTGATGTCGTGACACGTCGCGCCATCGCGCGTCCTTTGAAGCACGTCCCGATAGGCTTCGATGAGCTGAAAGAGTCCGACCTCGATTTCACGCTCGGATTCCGGCAGTCGTTCGATCTCCGGGGTTTGGGCGGCGAACACGTCGCGTCCCAGGAACTTCCGTTCGCCCAGCTGGGCCGCCACTTCTTTGAACCGGCGGTACTCACGCAGCCGGGCCACCAGCTCCGCCCGCGGGTCGGGACCCTCTCCGGCTTCGTCGTCTTCCTCGGAGGGAAGGAGCGTGCGCGACTTGATCCATGCCAACGTCGCCGCCATGACCAGGTACTCGCCGGCAATGTCGAGATTCAGTTCTTCGATGACGTCCAGATACTCGAGGTATTGGTCCGCGATGCGCACGATGGGAATATCCGTGATCTCGACCTCATTCACGCGAATCAGGTGGAGCAGGAGGTCGAGGGGCCCCTCGAACACGGTTAGCTTGACGGCGTAGGGGAACTGCGATCCGGGCGGCCTGGAATCAACAATGCCATCGACAGTACCGTGGGACGCTGACGACATGGACTCCGCGCGTTCGGCTTTTCTATTCTTTGGGGGAGAACGCCAGTATGGGTGATCGGCGCGGAGCCGGCAACTAGCGAGTCTTGGGTTCCATGTCCCCTCGCGACGTCTTCGCATTCGTCCCCGATTCGCTGCTTCGCCCGCTTCCCCGGGGCCCGGGCCGATGCCGGCTGCGCGCTGCCTGGCGGCGACCGGCCAGCTCCCGCGCGAGGGCCAGCGCTTCATCGCGTGTCTTCACGTTGCCGTCGAGATAGGCCACACGAACGCGGGTCAAGGCGCGGCCGACCGCAGGTCCACTGAGGCCCATGGCGACCAGATCCTCGCCGTTCACCGGAGGCCGCCGGGCCCGATCTTCCCGGGCAAACCGAACCAGCCGACGCCTCATCGGCGCCGGAGCGCACGCCAGCAGCGCGTACAGCTCGTCTTCATTGACGCCAACGAGCACGGCGTCGATCGCTCCGCGGCCGCGAGCTCGGGCCAACGCGCGCAACCAACCGTTCCGGGCCCGGGGAAACTCCGACACGCGCTTCAGCGCGGACCCACGAACGGCCAGTCGCCGCAGCGTCCGATGTCGGAGGCCCGCGGGAAGGGGCGCCAGCCAGATGGCCAGCCCGGAGACCCAGGGATTCCACTGCCCCGGGGGCCACGGCGGCAACGCGATGGAGCGACCCAGGCGGCGCAGAGACGGCGCACACTCGCGAGCCACGGTGAGCCCCGGCTCCAGGGCACCCAGGACGTGCCATTCGTGGAGCAAGCGCAGTGCTCTCGCCGGGTCGAGACCTCG
>JACZXC010000097.1 GCA_022571825.1 Myxococcales bacterium
GGACTTGGTGAAGTGCAACTTCGGCGGGACCTTGTCGCAGTCGTCCCCAACCAGCGCCGGGAACTCCTTGGCGAGGTGGTGATCGACCTTGACGAAGCGGACGAAGCCGCAGTTCTTCAGGAAGTCGCAGCACAGGGCGGGACCAACGAAGCGAATGGGCTTGGAGAACGTGGATACGAACGCCCACATCGCCTCGCCTCCCCGCCGGCACACTTCGTCGACCCGGGCGTAGAAGCCCCCGAGCCCACCGTCCGTGTGCTTGCCCAGCTGGATCGAGCCCGTGAGCAGGAATGCGGTGATCCGACCCTGGACCCGCAGGTTTCGGGCGGACAGGTCGAAGCCATGCCGATCCCGGAGCCGGATGGCCAAGGCGACCATCCCTTCGATGGTCCACGTCTCCGAGTAGGTGATGACCGAGGCCGAGGCCGCATGGGTTCGCCGCTGGGAACTCCAGCCGTTCTCCTCGGAGCCGCGCAAGGACTTCGACTTCGAGCCCCGCGTATTGAACTCGAGGCCCGCGCGGATATTTGCCAGCTGCCCGGGATTGGGCTCCCCGCCGTGGACCACCCGAGCCGCTCCAGAGGTTCCCAGCTGCTCGAAACGGCCGGACTTATCCCGGAACACCACGATCGGATACTCGATCCAGCGGAGACCCCTCCCGGAACGCTTGAAGACCCAGAGCCGATCGTCCCAGCGCACTGCCTCGGGATCGTGGGAATGGTCGTCGCGGTAGTGAACCAGGACGTGCCACGTCCCGATCAGGTCGACCTCTTCCGCAGAAAGCGCCGGCAACGAACAGAAGACCCCCGCAATCGCGGCGATAGCCGCGCGCGCAGCGAGGCGAAGCCGAGCGGCGGACCCCTGCCGAGATGGCGCAGAGAGACCGCAAGCCCGAAGGGCGCGCAGCGAGGCGGAGCCGAGCGGAGTCGAAAGACCAAGCCGAGCGAAGAGGATCAGATTCGTCGGTCGATTTCGGGGAAGCTCCGCCATACCGGCACTCCGCAGAAATGAGATCCCTCGGTGCAGCGAGGCCGCGCGTGCCCGGTTCGCACGAAACAGGGCGGGCCGATGTGCTCCGCGAGCTTGGGGTGTACGGCGCGCACCTGTTCGACCTCATCCATCGAGGCACGCCAGATCTCTCGCTGTGCATTGATGCAGGTTCGCAGGGTCCACTTGTGGAGCAGGTCGAGGAGTGTCCCGGACTGCTCGAAGCGAACGGCCACGGCGTTCGGCAGCAGGTAGAGTGCGATCTCCGGCGAAACCCCCCGGGCGAGAAGTCGCGCCCGTGCATCCCAAGCGGCCTCCACGGCCTCGGTGAACACCGCGTGACACGCCGGGTCGTCGCGAATCAGCTCCGGCTCCACCACATCGACGCGCGCCGGTACCGTGCGCGACAGCAACGGCCTCGACCCCGGTACCGTGCGGTGGCGCTGGTCCTGAGAATCGGCGGTGTGGGAGAGCTTCTTGCGGAACGTGTAGTGCGCGTGGACAAGAGTCCGCATCAGCGGGGTGTGGGCAGATACGTTGAGCGTCTCGAGCCGATAGGGATTCTTCGCCGGATCCAAAACGCAGGCGATCGCGGCGTCGTCGTCGAGATCGAGTCGACCCAGCACGTGGCGAACGGAGTCCGCGATCACCTCGGTTGCGCGCGCGCTGTAGTCGATCAGTCGAGAGGTGAACCCGTCGAGTGATTTGTCGAAGGCTTCGAGGGCAGCCGGATCGCCCACCCCGGGCGGCGCCAGACTCCGCTCGACAACCTCGTCATCGCGGAGGGGCGCCATCCCGACCCGTTGGAAGAAATCCGAATCGATTCGTTCGACCTCCGCCACCATGCGATCCACCACCACCGTGGCCTCCTGGGGCGCGTCTCCCACACGAGCCATCCGGCGCAGGCGGTGCAGCACGATACCCGACACGGTGTAGACCATGGCGGTGTGGCAGGCGATGGGGATCACGTACCGGGCCGTCTCGATCGCCCTCTTCCCCGCGTCGAGATCGACGCTCTTCCCGAAAGCGAGTGACTTCCGATCCTGGATCCGCCACAGCTCCCCGAGGATGCTCCGGGTTACGGGCGTCAGTCGCTCGGTCAGCTCGCGGTAGGCGCGCCAGGAGCCCTCGATGGACGCCTCGTAGATCGCCCGGTCCTCCCGGTCGAGTTCCGGGGGAACATGGGCCGCCACGGCATCCAGGCGAACGTATCGCTGACTCTGCTGTTCCGTGTTGTAGAAAGGAAAGCCGTGAAGAAAGGACCACACGAGCTGCCGCGAGATCCCGGCCAGGGCGAACTCGAAAGTGGCGTGCTGAAACACGGTGTGGTGTCCAGCGTCGAAGGTGAGGGGCCCGATGCTGCGGCGCTGCCGATCGGTGATCTCGTCGGGATCGATGACGCGTGGCGAGTAGCAGGTGCGCGCCGCGGAGATCGCCCCGTCGTAGGGGCGATCAAACCAATTGCGCAGACGAACCTCGGGTCCCCGATCGATGATCACGTGCGCTCCCCCCGCGCCCGCCCGCCCCGGCTTCCGGAAGGGTGGGGCCAACGGCTACTCTCGCAGACAGCCCGAAGCGGATCAACTCGGCGGCCGAGGGCCCGCGAGGGCAATTCCTTGCCCAATTTCACCAGGTGAGAGTTCCATCCCTGGAAACAGGAAGCCGTGCGACGCCCCAGGCGCAGAACCAGTTTCGCTGCGATTCCGGACGGTTGCCGATGATCCTGCGGCCGGATTTCCGACCGGGCCCTCTTGGCACACGACTTGCCCTATTCAGTCTCTGGACAGGTGTCTGCCCCGCGCATTTCGCCTATATCGAACCGGGAAGCCGCATCGGAACCCACCGCCCATGCTCTGGATCGTCCATCGCTCCCCGCAGCTCCGAACCGCCCTGGCCCGCCTGGCGGCCGCCGGGGAAGACGCATTCCTGGGGGCTCCGGAAGATCCGGGATTCGACGCGGCGCCTGCCGCCGATGTGGTGCTGCTCGGGCTCGCCGAGGACTTCGAGTCCGAGCTTCAGTTCGCCCACCGCGCGCGCGGGCGCCTTCCCGATGCGGCGTGGATCTTGCTGGCGGAGCCTGATCGCGTTGCGGACGCGCGGCGCCTGTTCGACCGCCTGGAGCCCGAGGTCATGGGGTACCCGCCCGAGGCCGCGGTGCTTCGTGAGTCGATCCGTTCCGCCCCCCGACGACGCCGGCGGGAACCGCTACCCCTGTCGCTGCGCCCATTCCGGGACGCGCTGAACGAGCGCTTCGCGCGTTGGTTCGCCGACCTGGAGCTTCCGGAGCTGTTTCGCGCCCTCGATCCGCACCTGGCGCACGTGCCGGTGTTGATCCTGGGCGAACCCGGAACCGGGCGGGCCCTGCTGGCGCGATACATCCACGCGTTCGGCTCCCCGGCGGCAGGCGGCTTCACCGAGGTGATCTGCACCGCGGGCACCTCTCCCGCCGAACTCAGGGAAGCGGTTGGGGTGGCGAGTCGCGGGACCTCGACCCGGCCCGCCGGAACCCTGTGCCTGACCGATCTCGACCGCCTCGGATCCGCGACCCAACGCTGGGTCCAGCGCTGGATCGAGTTCGAGCCGCCGGACGAATCGGCGCGCGAGGGCCTGGCGCGCTGGATTGGCACCGCACGAGACGCAGCGGCTGTCGAACCGTCGCTGCGCCAGGTGTTGGCCGGGCTGTGCCTTCGAATCCCGCCTCTGCGTGAGCGGATCCAAAGCGTCGTCTCCTTCACCCACGCCACGGCCCGGGAGTGGTGTCGGGCCCGCGGGGAGCGGAACCGGGAGTTCCACGCCGGTGCCATCGCGGTTCTCGAGGAATATCCGTGGCCGGGGAATCTGCGCGAGCTCGAGGCCGTGATCGTCCAGACGCTGTCCGCTGGAGCCGCGGATCCGATTCGCGCCGCCGACCTCCAGCTCGAAGGGGCGAGATTCGCCCCTCTCGCGGGTCAGCCCGGATCGAGCGACGACGCGGTCCTCGAGCCCGTACCGGAATGGATTGTGGACGCATCGGCCGAGCCGTCGGCGGAACCGACGTTGGAGACAGTCCTTCTCGAGGAACCCGAGGAGACGCCGGAGGCGTCGCTCCCGATCATCGAGGCCGAGGCCCTGGAGGCCGCACCCCGTGCAATCCCCGACCCCTCGCTGCGTCGGCTGGCCGGGGCGGTTGCCCACGAGGTGCGGAACCCACTGTCTTCGATTCGCACCTTCGCGCAGCTTCTTCCGGAGCGCTATCGGGACAGCGAGTTCCGGCAGCGGTTCGCCGAAATCGTGAACCGGGATGTCATGCGCATCGAGGAGGTGGTGACCCGCTTGGGCCGCCTCGCCTCGCTGACGGAGCCCGATCTCGAGAAGGTCGACATCACCGCCCTCCTGGAGGAAATCCTCCTGGAACGCGCAGACGCGATCCGAGGCCGGCGGCTGCTGGTGCTGCGCGAACTCGAAACCCAGCAGCCCTTTGCCATCGGCGACCGCGACCAGCTTCGCTTCGCATTCGAGGCCCTCGTGAACGGATCGCTTTCACTGGTGCCCGATCGCGGCGATGTCTTCATCGCTTCGAGGTATCACGGATCGGGCCCGCACGGCGGCGCATCGGCACGAATCCTGTTGCGGCTGCGCCCTCCCGAACGCCCGGCCCCGGCCGGCGACGAACCGACCGTGGCCGGCCCCGCTGTCGCCCCCGCGGAGAACGCCCTGGAGCTGGCGATCACCGAGACGATCATTCGGGGCCATGGAGGAGCTTTCGCGGTGGATACGAGCGACCGCGACGAAGTCGTGATCATCCTCGACATCCCTGCATAGTCTGCCGGCCCGTGTTTGGTACGTTTCGGGCCTATGTTCCGCGTTCTCATAGTCGATGACGAGGTGGGAGTGCAAGCGTCGCTCCGCATGCTCCTCAAGAGCGACTGCGAGGTCGCGGTGGCGAGCGATGTCGACGCGGCACTGCGCGCGATCGGCAAAGCTCCTCCCGACCTGATCCTGCTGGACCTGGTCATGCCCGGGCGCAGCGGCCTCGATCTGCTGGCCGAGCTTTCCGGCCAGGCGGACCCGCCGCCCGTGATGGTGCTCACCGCCACCCATACCGTCGCCACCGCCGTCGAGGCCATGAAGTGCGGCGCGGCGGACTATGTGACCAAGCCCTTCGACGTGGATGCCCTCCGGATCAAGGTGCGCCAACTCCTCGAACGGAGAGCCCTCGAGCACGAGGTCGTACGGCTGCGAGCCCAGGTCGAGGGGCAGGAACGGCTCGGCGCACTGCTGGGACGCAGCCGAGCCATGCAGGCGGTGTTCTCCACCATTCGACGCGTGGCGGAGTCGAAGGCCACCATCCTGATCCGCGGCGAGAGTGGGACCGGCAAGGAACTCGCCGCGCGCGCGCTCCACGACCTGAGCTCGCGAAGCGCGGGGGGCTTCGTCCCCGTCAATTGCGCGGCGATCCCCGACAGCCTGATCGAGAGCGAGCTCTTCGGCCACGAGCGGGGAGCCTTCACCGGCGCGGTCGAGAAACGCATCGGGCGTTTCGAAGCGGCGACCGGGGGAACGCTTTTCCTCGACGAAATCGGTGAGCTGTCGCCGGGAGCGCAGGCCAAGCTGCTCCGGGTTCTCCAGGAGCGAAAACTCGAGCGGCTGGGAAGCTCCGAAACAGTCGATCTGGATGTCCGGATCATCGCGGCGAGCAACCGCGATCTCGATCGCGATGTAGAGGAGGGACGGTTCCGAGAGGATCTGTTCTACCGCATCAACGTGGTTCCGCTCGTGCTCCCGCCCCTGCGCGAACGGCGGGAGGACATCCGTCCATTGGCCGTCCACTTTCTGGAGCAGTCCTGTCGCGAGGCGGGCCACCCGGTTCTCGATCTGTCGAACCAGGTGTGCTCTGTCCTCGAACGATATCGCTGGCCGGGAAACGTGCGCGAACTCGAGAACGCCATCGAACATGCGGTGGCCCTGTGCGACGGCGCCGCGTTCCAGATCGACGACCTGCCCGGCGCCGTTGTTCGCGCGGGTCGCATGGAGTTCCTGCGCGACGCCGTTCGATCGGGCCGTCTCGGGTTCGAAGAGGCCACCGCGGACTTCGAGCGCGAGCTGCTCCGGGAAGCCCTCGAATACACGGGCTGGAACCAGACCCGCACCGCAGAGCAGCTTCGCATCACCCGTCGGGCGCTGAAGCTGCGAATGGACCGTGTCGGCCTGAAACACCCTAACGGTCCGCAAGGTCCGCAAGGTCCGCAAGGTCCGCAAGGTCCGCAAGGTCCGCAAGGTCCGCAGGGTCCGAGGGGTCCTCAGGGTCCAAGGGATTCAAACGGCCCTGACGGCGCCAAGGCGAATCCGCGGACCTGAGGCGTTCCATTCGGAACACTTGGATTTCCCGCGAGAAATCGTCGCGTTAGGCGGATGAATCCGGATCGGTGTACGCGACGGAACAGATTCGAGCACCCGAGGCTCAGCGCAGCGACGAACTGAGTTCGGGAAAACCTCGACGAATCCACCGGTTGCGCTGGATGCACGCGCGCCACCCGACCTGGCACGGGTCTTGCTCTGGATGCACGGCAGCCTGAGAGGAGATCCCATGAGTGCCCACGATTGCGATCCGATTCGGCGCGAGTCCCGGGACGACGTCCTGCGAATCGCGGATTACAGGCGCTTTCCGCCAACCGGCTCGGACCCGAGTCCGGGCCTCGGCTTCACCCGCGACCTTTCGGATGCCGGAATCTGCCTCGGGGTGGATGCCCCGGAGTCCATCGGGTCGCTGCTCTGTGTCGCCATTCGCGGACTCGAGGGTCTCGCCGGCCTCGGGGCGATTCACCGTGTCGTCTGGTGCAGTGCCGAAAGAGACGGTCGCTACTGGCTCGGTCTCGAGCGGATCAGCGACCCAAATGTGCGTTGGGCAACCGAGTCGAGCGCCGAGGCACACGACCTCTCGATCGCCTGACTTCTGGTTTCAACCGGGGGGTGCTTGCGGGGGTCTCTGGACGGACGTCCGGGGGCCCCCGCAGGTTGGTCGACTTCGCGCGGAATCGCCGCTGGTGGTCCGACGCGGGGTTTCGCCGTCCCTGCTAGATTCTCGACGATATGTTCGGCATTGGAATGACGGAGCTGATGGTGATCTTCGTCATCGGGCTGCTCGTGCTCGGGCCCAAGCGCCTTCCCGAACTCGCGCGTTCCCTGGGACGCACCCTCGCCGAATTCCGTCGCGCCTCCACGGATCTGCGTCAGGACTTCCTCGACGTGCGGGATCAAGCACATCGCGACCCGCCCCCCGAGCCACCGTCCCCGAGCGACGTCGACGATCCCGCCCAAGCCGACGCCCCATCGAAGAGCCAGACCAAAGCTTCCGATGGATGACCGGAAGCTCCCGCTGACCGACCACCTCGCCGAGCTTCGTACCCGCATCGCAATCATCCTGCTGGCGTGGATGGTCGGAAGTGCGGCGGCGTGGAGCTTTAGCGAGTCCATCTTCGGACTCCTCCTCGAGCCGGCCGTCGCGGCGCTAGGCGATCGAACGCTGCAGGCCATCGCGCCGACGGAGATCTTCTTTACGTATCTCAAGTGCGCGGTCCTGGCCGGCTTCGTGTTCGCTCTCCCGATCATTTTCTGGCAGATCTGGGCTTTCGTCTCGCCGGGCCTCTACGACAAGGAGAAGTCCGCCACCGTTCCCTTCGTCGGAATCTCGACGCTCCTCTTCGCCAGCGGCGCCATCTTCGGCTACTCCGTCGTGTTTCCGTTGATGTTCGACTTCCTCACGGGCTTCGACAGCGAGTTCGTCCATTCGGCGTGGACGATGCGCGAAGTCTTTGCGCTCACGACCCGGCTGTTTCTCGCCTTCGGCGTGGCCTTCGAGCTGCCGGTCGTGGTCTTCTTCCTCGCGGTGGCCGGAATCGTGGACGCCCCCACCCTGCTGCGCGGCACGCCGTATGCGGTGCTGGGCGTGTTCGTCGTGGCCGCGGTCCTGACTCCGCCCGACTGGGTCAGCCAGATCTTCCTCGCCGTCCCCATGGTGGGGCTCTATCTGCTGGGCGTCGGCGTGGCCTACCTATTCGGGGGTTCGCGCAGGCGCGAGAGGAGCGCATCCGACGAGAGCGAGAGCGCCTAGAGAGACGCCAGACGATCGACGATGGCCTGCGAGGCCGCGCGCCCGTCGACCCGCGTCGCGACCCGCATCTCCGCGCCCAGTCCGGCATCGGGGTGGACCTCGCGGGTTCGCAGGGTTCCCGACTCGATCGTCGGAACGATCCGCAGCCGTTCGAAACCGAGCGACCGCTCGTCGATCAGGGCGAGCACGGTGAGCGGATCGTGGAGAAAGGCCGCGTTGTCCTGGTCGAGCGTTCCGCCCATCCCCGTGAAGACCCTGTGCTGCACCGGGGTCCAAATGCGAACCTGCTCGGCCAGAGCCCGGGCCAGGGGCCCGGCACCGGACAGGCGATCCACGTCCGCGGTGCGCATCCAGGTCGAGAGAGTCACGTCTGCGGTCACCAGGGTGGTGGGGAATCCGGCTCCCAGCACCGCGACGGTGGCCTCCGGATCCGAGCACAGGTTGTAGTCGATGCCGGGGTCGCAGACGTGGTCGCCGATTCGCACCTCGCGGATATGGCCGCCCATGATCGTGATTCCCGCGACTCGGCCCGGAAGCTCGGGATCCAGAGCCAGCGCTCGTGCCAGATTGGTCAGCGGGCCGATCAGAACGACCTCGAGCCCGTCGAATTCGCGCGCTCCGCGGAGAATTCGCTCGGCGGCGGGCTCATCGCTGATCGCCGCCGCCGGCGCCGAGGCCACGCAGCGCTCTTCGTGGTCGAACCAGTTGAAGCAGCTCTCGGCGCGGAGCAGGGGCCGACTCTCGCCGATGCAGACGTCCACGTCGAGCCGTCCCGCGAGTCCCAGCAACCCCGCCGCCACTCGCGCCCGGACCGGCCCGCCGCGACCGACCGTAGTGACACCGACCAGATCCAGGTGCTCCGTC
>JACZXC010000477.1 GCA_022571825.1 Myxococcales bacterium
CGACCCGGTCAGCAATCTGCTCTAACGCTTCGGCAACAGCCTCTACGTTGCCCAAAGCGGCGTGAAAGTATCCGTCCGGTTCGCACCCCTCTTTGCAAAGCAAGTGAATGTCCGACTCATCATTACCGATATACACCACGTCGCGGCCGGACTCGATGCATCCATAAACCTTGGATGGCAAGACGAAACCAACGAACGGGTCGCGCAACGTTATCAAATGCGCGTCCGGTGTGATCAGTAGACGGCCGAGATCATCTAGCGGAACGGGGTGCGAGCGATCTGAGGCGATCGATGAGGGCCCAGGAAAACGGCTCTCCGCCGAGCACGAGCAGCCTGCGCGGGAGCACGTCCTGCGGCTGGGCGGCTGCCTCGAGCAGCGCCTCGAGGGCAGCGCCCAGATCTTCTTCGGGCGCCACGGAGGCCAGGTCGAGCTTCTGCCGCTCTCGCAGGTCGCCGGGCTCGCGCAGGGGCCGGTCGAGCTCGGGAGAGCTGCGCGCGACGGGATCCACCGGAATGTCCACGACGACCTCTCCCCCCTGGCGGATCCGCATCCGCCCGTCGTTGGTGACGACGCCCACCACCACCGCGTCCAGATCCCAGCGCTCGAAGATCTCGAGTACCCGGCCCGCCTCCCCCGTCCGGGCGACCAGAAGCATGCGCTCCTGACTTTCCGACAGCAGCAGCTCGTAGGCGGTCATGTCCTTCTCGCGCTGGGGAACGCGGTCGAGGTCGAGCTCGATTCCCGTCCCGGCGTTGCTCGCCATCTCGAAGGACGTGCAGGTCAGCCCCGCCGCACCCATGTCCTGGATCCCCACCACGGCGTCGGTGCCCATGAGCTCGAGGCAGGCTTCGATCAAGCACTTCTCGGTGAAGGGATCACCCACCTGCACCGTGGGTCGTTTGGCGTCGCTGGATCCGTCGAACTCCGCCGATGCCAGAAGACTCGCCCCGTGGATCCCGTCGCGGCCGGTCTTGCTGCCCACGTAGATGACGGGATTGCCAACGCCCGCCGCCGTCGCCAGGAACACCGAATCGGCCTCGAGCACGCCGAGGCTGAAGGCGTTGACCAGGATGTTGCCGCGGTAGCATTCGTGGAACCCGGTCTCGCCACCCACGGTCGCCACGCCCACGGCATTGCCGTAGCCCCCGATGCCCTCGATCACGCCGCGGAGCAGATATTGGTGCTTCGGGTCCTCGAGGGGCCCGAAGCGCAACGAGTTCAGCGAGGCGATCGGGCGGGCTCCCATGGTGAAGATGTCGCGCAGGATGCCGCCCACGCCGGTGGCCGCGCCCTGCCTCGGCTCGATGAAGGAGGGATGGTTGTGACTCTCGATCTTGAAGGCGATGGCCAGTCCGTCGCCGATCGCGACCACTCCGGCGTTCTCGCCGGGACCGCAGAGCACGTGCTCGGCCCGGCTCGGAAGCTGCTTCAGATACCGCTTGCTGGATTTGTAGGAGCAGTGCTCGGACCACATGACCGAGAAGATGCCGAGCTCGGGAAAGCTCGGCGTGCGCCCCAGGATCGCGAGGATCTGATCGTACTCCCGGTCGGTGAGACCGTGCTCCCGAGCCAGATCGAGGTCGACCGAGGACGAGGTCACCGCGAATCGACCGCGCCCTTCACGGCGTCCAGCAAAGACCCCAGGATCAATCGTCCGTCCACCCCACCGATCGCCGCCTCGACCGCGTGTTCGGGATGGGGCATCAGGCCGAAGACGTTGCCGCGTCGGTTCGCCACCCCCGCCACCTGGGCCAACGACCCGTTGGGATTCGCGTCGGCGGTGGGCGTGCCGTCCGCGTCGCAATAGCGCAGGAGGATCTGACCGCAGCTCTCCAGCTCCGCGAGCACCTCGGAGGTGGCAAAATAGGCGCCCTCTCCGTGCTTGATCGGAAGCCTCAACACCTGACCGGTTTTTGCGCGCGCCGTGAAAGGCGGCACCGATCGTTCGACCCGCACGTGAACGAAGTCACAGACGAAGTGAAGGTGGTGGTTGCGGACGAGCGCTCCCGGAAGCAGCCCCGCTTCGCACAACACCTGGAAGCCGTTGCAGATGCCGAGCACTGGGCCGCCGGCCTCCGCAAACCGGCGGACGGCCGGCATGATCGGAGAGAACCGCGCCATCGCCCCGCAGCGCAGGTAGTCGCCGTAGGCGAAGCCGCCCGGGCACAGGACGGCCTCCGTCCCCGGCGGAAGCTCCGACCGCTTGTGCCAGACGAGCTCCGCGGGGGCGCCCAGGACGCT